>JAYTXB010000546.1:0-2267 GCA_043743205.1 Schlesneria sp. | reverse complement strand
GCTCCCGGTGTTCTTCCTGATGCTGGGCGTGCTGCCAACGATGTGGCTGAGCTTCCGGCGCAAGCGACGGTTCGCCAAGTTCGGTGCCCAGTTCCCGGATGCACTCTCGCTCATGGCGCGGGCACTCCGCTCCGGCCACAGCTTGAACTCCGGAATGCACATGATCAGCGAGGAAATGGCCGCTCCCATCGGTCTCGAATTTCAGATGGCCTTCGAGGAACAGAACCTCGGTATCCCGGTCGAGCAGGCGTTGAAGAACATGATGAAGCGGATGCCGAATCTCGACCTGAAGTTCTTCATCACAGCGGTCTCGATCCAACGTCAAACGGGCGGTGACCTCGCCGAAATCATCGACAAGATTTGCGAGGTCGTCCGCGAACGGTTCAAAATTTTTGGAATGATCCAAGCACTGACCGGTGAAGGTCGCCTAAGCGGTGCGGTACTGATGGGTTTGCCCATCGCGCTGTTTCTCGCCGTTTACAAGCTGAACCCGGATTACGTGATGCTGCTGTTCACGCATCCCTTCGGCAAGAAGATGGTCGCGGGCGGCATCGTGCTGCAAATCCTCGGAGCCGTCGTCATCAAGAAAATCATCGACATCAAGGTGTGAGGCCGAACGGTTCGGACCAGCGCCTTTTTCAATGTGGGGTGGGTGAAACTTCAGCCCCCACCATGCAGAACTCGTCGGACGGTTCTCAACGGAAGTGAAACATCATGGAATTATCGACTGTCATGCCGTGGGCCATTTTTGGCGCGATCACCGTCGCGGTGTGGGCGGTGGCCAGTGCGTTCACGAAGGAAGAGTCCCGGGCCACCGAGAGACTCGAAGAATTGCGAGACCCCGCTTCACGCGACAAGCGGCGAAAGCCCAAGAGCGGTTTTGTCCGTGCGGTGCAGTCGGTCGCGCCGGTCTTGGCGAGAGCTCTCGGTAAGAAGTCCGATGTCGAACACAGTGAACTGGCGGTTCGACTCGCCAATGCAGGCTACAACCAAGCCAATGCGGGGCAACTTTATTTGGCCCTCAAAGTGGCGATGCTCGGTGTCGGTGCGCTGGCCGGAGGCGGTTATGGGATGCTCAAATACGGCGCAAACATGGGCGGATTGATGTCGCTCGGAATCGCCGCTGGCATCGGGTTCTTTCTGCCGGAACTGGTTCTGAAAATCCTCGCTTCCGGGCGCAAACAAAAAATCTTTCTGTCGCTACCCGATGCACTCGACCTACTCGTGGTTTGTGTGGAAGCCGGGTTGGGACTCGACGCCGGGCTACGCCGGATCGGTGAAGAGTTGGAAGACGTTCACCCGGAACTCTGTTCCGAAATCGCTCTCTGCAACATGCAGGTTCAGATGGGACGAGTTCGCCGCGACGTGCTACATGACTTCGGTAGCCGAACCGGCGTCGATGACGTGAAAGCCCTCGCGGCAATTCTGATTCAGGCGGAACGGTTTGGTTCGTCGGTCGCACTCGCCTTGCGAGTTCAATCCGAAGCGATGCGTGTCAAACGCCGTCAGATGGCGGAAGAGAAGGCGCAGAAGACTGCCGTGCAGATGCTCTTCCCGATGGTGCTGTTCATTTTCCCCGGCATCTTTGTGGTACTGGTCGGTCCGGCCGCCATCAAGATGATGGAAAACATGTGACAACGTGATCGTCGTGAAACGCGGTGACAAATATTGGCATCGCCAACCTGAGCATACATTTTGTCAAGCGGCGGCAGCAGCCCATCAAACAATCGAAACTCGGACTCCACGTGCCGCCGTCCAAGGTGGCTCCAGCGAAGAACATCTCGAACCTCATGCAGCAGTCCCGCCGAAGTTGTCGGTCGCATCAGTTGGCTCAGTTGAACGAGCCGCATTGGCTGCAACGCCGAAATGTACTCACGACGACCTCAGACTAGGTCCGGCTGTACAAGTTGCACACGCTGACGCGATGACGCAGTGCGAGCCAGTTACTTCACTCGATCGAGTTCGTTCGGATGCAAAGGACTCGAATTGGGAACTTCCACAGTCACCGTGATCAAGGCGGCAGAAGCTCCCCACTCGGCATCGTGCTTGCGACCGCGACCTGTGATCAGTCCACCGCGATCCCCGTTACGGTGACTGTATTCCCTCACCGATGCCCCCTCTCGCTGGAACCGATCCGATGAATGTCCCTCCCGAATGGCTGGCCGTACTGGCCGATGAAGTCGCGGCCCGGATACAGCCGCTGGAAGCAATGGGACCGATCGGCTGTCATTACTTTCAGACGCCCTCGGGCTGGGAGATCACCGTCT
>JAYTXB010000545.1:0-4792 GCA_043743205.1 Schlesneria sp. | reverse complement strand
AGCCGGGTGCCGTGAGGCCCCGGGTTCTTCGCTGCAACGTCCAGGGTCTCACGGCACCCGCTTCACTAAACTCCGACAGTTATTGATGCGCCAGTCCTTAGTACCGACGCTGTTCTTGTGAGGACTGCTGCCGTGGCTGGTTGCCCGATTGGCTCCAACCCGTTTGCCTCACTCCCGAGTTGTTGTTCGGGGCCATCACTTGATTTGAGTACTGTCCACCGCCGGACCTCGATCCAGTGTTCGAGGCTTGTGGCACCGGATAGAGGCGCGGCGAGTACTGCGGCGTGGGAGTCGATGCAGGGGAGACCATTCCCGATCCGCGTGCTCCGTTGCCGCCGGTCGGCAGCGGCGAATATTGCGAGCCAGCCGGACCCGGATTGAAGTGTTGGTAATCGACGTTCGTACCGACGCTGCCACTGCCATACGGAGGCAGGTGATAGTAGCCCGTGTCGGGCTGGCCTTCGGTCATGTTGTACTTCCAGAACTCTTCGTGAGTCGGACGAGTGACTTCAAATCCAGGGACATTAGGAACTTCGTGAGCATCCATCGGACGGACGATTTCCGGAGTCACCAAGATCAACAGTTCGTTCTCTTCTTGAGTCGAGCGTTTCGAACTGAACAACAGCGGTCCGATCTTGGGGATGTCGCCCAACACCGGGATGCGGCTCACTTCCGTCTTGGTGCGATGCGACAACAAACCGGCGAGTGCCAACGTCTGACCTTCGCGCAATTCGACCGTCGTTTGAATCCGGCGATTACTCGTTCCGGCGATCCCGGCGGAACTGGCGCTGGAGTTGAGATCGCTGTATTCGGCAGTAATGTCCAGCCGCACCAAATCGCGATCGGTGATCGTCGGCGTGGCTCGGAGTGACGTACCGAATCCTCGGAACGAAGTCGTGGTACTGGCAGCACCACCGACGCCGACAACGGTCGGAACGGCGTACTCACCACCCGACAAGAAGCGCGCTTCCCGACCACTGATCGTCACCATCTGCGGTTCGCTCAGAATCTTCGTCGTCCCGTTCTGGCAGAGGTAATCGAGAGCTAGGCCGATGTCTCCGTTCTCGAAGACACCACCGATGACACCGGCTCCTGCTCCGAGTGTCGAACGAACCGCATGGCGAGCGTCGTTGAAGAGGATGTTGATATCCACGCCCGCTCGATCAGCCGCCGATCGGTTGAGTTCGGCGATGCGGACTCGCAGTGCGATCTGGAATTCACCGGGAACTTTCAGTTCATTGATGATGAGACCGGCGGCCAAGTCGAACGCACCGAAACCGAACGGGCCACCGTAGCCACCCGCACCGCCGATTCCGCCGTAGCCTCCCGAGTTGATCCCGCCCTGTCCGGCAGCATTGAGGTAGGGCTGAGGACCGAACGCGGCCCCATCCTGGTTCATGACTTCGCCACGGACGACGTTCAGAATATGAGCCGCTTCTTCCGAGTCGCGCACCTGACCACGAACGATAATCTTGAAGCCCAATGGAATCAGATAGACCTTGCTGTTCGGATACATCAGCGCGATCTTGCGTTCGAGCTTGCCGTAGTCGAGCTTGCGTTGGTTGTCCAAGTTCGGATCGCGAATCGTGCGCACCGTATAGATCAGCGGATCGGCTTCCCCTTCAAACCAGAACGTGAGACTCGTCGAGCCACGAATTCCGCCCACGATCGCGATCTCACGCGGGCTGTATTGCACGACATCCACGATCGACGCATCGCCAATCGAGATGCGCGAAATGTTCGACCGCATCAGCACCAGTTGGTGGCGCTGTTGGATGACTTCGATCTCATCCTGCGCCTGCGGCATGCTCTCAATCAGTCGATGCATCGCTCGCGCTGACTGCGGTGTGTTCTGGACCTGTTGAATGGCCCCGAGTGGCTGACGACGCTGGTGCTGGGGAACCGGCATCTGAAAGGCCGGGCCACTGGAAACAGACGGCCCGTACTGAACCGGCAGTCCCTGCACGAACATGGGCGAGTCCTGCGTGAAAACCGGTCCTTGTTGGGCTAAGCCGACAGCCGGAGTCACACACGCCATCCCCGACAGCAACGCTGCGGAATAGCTCCAATCGCCAAAGCGTTTGCCAAACATCCGGCATCCTTGCGGAAAGAATCCATTAAGAGTCAGCATCCTTGCCCGCTCCTGTTCATCCTAGTGCTCGTCGAGTCTGCGACTTGCGTTTCAGTGAGATCGACCACATTCCCACTGTTGGCCCAACAGTGAAGGAGTCGCCTCGATTCTGTTCTTACCCGCAACCAGTTTGAGGCGAGCCCACTCGACTAGGTTCGCCGAGTCGCAACATCGTCACACTCGCAAGTGTCGTCAGTATCGGAAGGGGTTCAGCGGCAGATTGATTCCAAACCGAAAAGACTCTCCTTCCGCACTCGCTCTGTGGGAGATCGCATGGGATGTCTGACGTAACAGGTCGATCTTGCGCCTCGGGCAAATTCTCCGCAGTTTCAGCAACCGGTAATCTTCAGAAGAAGTTTGCTCGCAAGGCAACGAGTCTGGAAGTTTGACTCAAGGAACAGAGTCGCCTTCACACCCGACCCCAGACATTGACCCCAAACATTCAGCTATACCTCGCGCGGCCACGAGTGCTGTGTTTTGGGCGAGCCGCATGCCGTCAGGCTGCGGGTTTCCGGCGGCGACAAGAACCCGCAGCCTGACGGCGTGCGGCTCGCCAAGGCCTCATTCGTGATCGCGCGAGGTATAATAACCGCCCTTGTGATCGCGCTACGAGTTCCGCTACTTTGACCCCGGCCAAGAACGAGATCGCGATTTGTAGGATGGGCACTCTTGCCCGTCTTGCCTTTGGCTCACCATGTAGATCGTGAAAACCGGACGGGCAAGAGTGCCCATCCTACAGGCTTGATTTTGGACAAGTCCGTTGACCGCTCGACGCTGCCGTTTTTTGTTGAGACTCTTCGAGGAGGCCCCGTCCATGGTTGCCATCGCCGAAACGTCCTACACCGCCGACGAATTGCTGTCGCTCCCCGACGGTGACCGGTTCGAGTTGGTAGGCGGGCAACTGCTGGCGAGAAGCATTGGAACGGTTGCGAGTTGGGTGGGCGGCGAGGTGTATGCTCGGTTGCGTGATGTCGCCCGCGCGACGGGTGGCTGGGCGTTCGCGGACGGAACCGGTTATCGGTGCTTCGACGACAACGAGCGAGTTCGCAAGCCGGATGCGTCGTTCATTCGACCCGGACGACTTCCCCAACTGCCGGAAGGATTCACGACCATCCCGCCCGATATCGCTGTCGAAGTCATCTCACCGAGCGACGTGTTGTACGAGGTGGAAGCCAAGGTCGATGAGTACCTCGATGCGGGTGTGAAACTGGTGTGGCTCATCAATCCCTCGAACCGCAGCGTGCGAGTCTTCCAACCCAATCAGCGCCCGATCCAACTCGGCCCGGCCGACGACCTGACCGGTTCCGATGTCCTTCCCGACTTCCGCTGTTCCGTCGCCGAACTCTTCCCGCCGCGCGAGACAACTTCCAAAGTCACCGGTTCGCGATAGGCAGGGGTTTGAACGATTCGCCCTGTTCAAGGGACGGAGGATGGAAGCCGCTACTTGGTCGATGCCAAGCTGGGCGGCGGTTCCAGCACCATGAAATGAGCGTGCAGCATGGGTGAGTTCTTTCGAGGTTGGCGACGCAAGGCCGGGCTGGTCACGCTCGCGATGGCACTGCTGTTGATGGCGGGCTGGTTGCGGAGTTATGTCATCCAAGACGTGCTGAGTATCAACGAAAACCGAACCCTTCGATTGATCGTTTCATTCAACGGACATTTCAATTCATTCAACGGACATCTCAATTGGGAGCGGTTGACGCCATCTGTGTTCTTACCTACGTCCTCGATGCCGGTAGTTCGCTGGCGCTCTTTTCCCTTCAACAATCCAGCGGTTTGGCGGAACTCCAGGGCGTTATTGTGGACTGTCCCTTACTGGGCGTTTGTCCTGCCGCTGACGCTGCTCTCGGCGTGGTTGATTCTTATCAAGCCACGGCCAGCGAAGGCGGCGAAGGAATCCAAGCGTGCGTAAGTTCTTTCGAGGTTGGCGGGGGGTGGCACGCCCTGAGTTCTCGTGGAATGCGATCTGGAGATGGACAAAAGACGCCTAGCGCTTCGTCACACCTAAGAATTGGGATTGTTGTCGTAGCCACGTTCGCCAGAACGTGGGCAAGATGTGAACTTACCCCACGCTCTGGCGAGCGTGGCTACCGCATGATCAAGCTGTGACAAAGCACTAGCGTTCGATCACAGTTGTCTGGCAACATGCGACAGTTATTTGGTGAGTTACAATAGTTATCTTGTGATCGACAACAGGGGTCTGGCGAGCGATCACAGTTGTCTGGTGAGAGATCACAGTCGTCTGGCGAGCGATCACAGTCGTCTGGCGAGCGACAACAGGAGCTGTGATCGCTTGCCAAATGGCTGTGATTAGGTAAAATTAGACTTGGATCGAATAAATGTCGTAGTTTCCACTTCGCAGGAGCAGTGTCATGCCGATCACGGACCTTGGTTCGTATGTTACGACTGGTGATGAGATTCAGTCGCACTGGTCTGACGTGAATGCGGACCGTGTGGCTGGCGGCGGGACGGCTTTGTTGCTGGCCGATGGGTATTCGCTGGCCAATCTGACGGCCGATGTGGGTGTTGTGGCGACAGCAAACACCGGTCAGGAGAGTCTGGACAACGCCATCGGGCTGGCCACGACGACTCGGGACACTCGCAAGCGGACACTGCGCGAGCGGCTGATCGAATTTCGTGAGGCCGTGAACTATCGCCTGA
>JAYTXB010000544.1:0-1576 GCA_043743205.1 Schlesneria sp. | reverse complement strand
GACGAGTTTCAAGTATCGGCTGTTCGATCTCCCGTCGGAGACGCAGCTCGCGCGGGGCGGCATTGACCGGATCGGTCAGGCGACCAGTGCGTGCTTCGTCGAGATCAACGGGCGGAAGGAAGAGTCGTCGCAGCCGGTGTTGGATCATGCGGCGGCTGTGCAGATTTGTTTGGACCAGCTCACGCATCCCGAGTACGGCTGCGTGAAGTCGGTCAGCGAGGTCGCGGCCATCGGGTTCAAGGCGGTGTTTGCGGGGAACCTGAGCGGGGTGCGAGTCGTCACCGACGAGTTGCTCACCAAAATGGAAGATCTGTCGGACATCGCACCGGCTCACAATCCGATGTACGCGAAGGCGATGAGGCAACTCCGAGCGGCGTTCCCTCAGATTCCGTTGGTCGCAGCATTGGAGACGGCCTTTCACGACACGATCCCACCCGAGAACAAGCTCTATTCGATCCCACTGGAATGGGCCGAGCAGTACGAAATTAAACGTTGGGGCTTCCACGGCGCGAGCCATCGGTACCTCAACACACGGATGGCGCAGTTGCTGGGTCGGAATGATTTGAAGGTCATCACGTGCCACCTCGGCGGAAGCAATTCCCTCTGTGCGGCGAAGGATGGCAAGTCACAGGCGACAAGCATGGGGATGAGTCCGCAGACCGGGTTGCTTCAGAACAACCGCGTCGGCGACTTCGATCCATTCGCGTTGCCGATCCTGCTCAGGAAGACCGGCAAGACGCTCGCACAGATTCTGGAAGATCTTTCCAGCAAGGCGGGGCTACTCGGACTGAGCGGCGTCAGCCAAGATTGCCGTGATGTCGAAGAGGCCGCCGCGAACGGAAACGCGCGAGCGCAACTCGCGCTCGATGTGTTCGTGGCCTCGATCCGACAGTACCTCGGTTCGTACCTCACGGTGCTGGGCGGCGCCGATGCAATCGTCTTCAGCGGTGGCATCGGTGAGAACGGCCAACTGATTCGAGCCAATGTTTGCAAGAACATGGAATGGGCGGGCATCGTCCTCGACGAAGCCAAGAACAACAGCGTGCCGCGAGGCGGCGAAGTCTGCATCTCGGCCACTGGTAGTAAGACTCAGATTTGGGTGATCCCCACGAACGAAGAGATTGTCGTTGCCCGACAGACCGCAGAAGCGGTTGGTTTGAAGTAAAGGTTCGTAGCCATGTTCCTCGCTCGTGTCACTGGAAGCGTTGTCTCGACTCAAAAAGTCGACGCGATGGTCGGCCAGAAGCTGCTCGTCGTCGAACCGCTGCGCGTCAACGAGAAGGATCAATCGGGCCTCGTCTCGACCGGACGGACGTTCATCTGTGTCGATACCGTTGGCGCGGGTGAGGGTGAGATCGTGCTGATCGTGCAAGGCTCCAGCGCCCGCTTCACGCCGCAAACCAAGCCACTGCCAATCGACTGCGCCATCATCGGCCTCGTCGATTCGGTCCATCTCGGCGCGAAGTCGATCTTCAGCGCGAAGGGCGATGAGTCGGGAGGTGGCAAATGAGCCAAGGCAATTCCCCCATCAAGCCCGAGTCGGTCGGACGCATCTCACAAATCATTGCCGGTGCCC
>JAYTXB010000543.1:0-1181 GCA_043743205.1 Schlesneria sp. | reverse complement strand
GAGATCGAGTGCTGTTATCACGGTTGGCGGTTCCAGTGCGACGGTGGTTGCACTCACATTCCGTCGCTGCTGCCGACTCAGAAATTTGAACTTTCGCGTGTGGGCGTCTATCGGTTTCCGTGCCGGGAAGTGCAGGGCAACATCTGGGTCTTCATGCCGAACGATGAACACCAGTTACCCGACCCGTTGCCGAGCATCCCGCTGATCCCGGCGGTCGAAGCGGCTCATTGCCAGATGATCGAACGGAGCATCTTTCCGTGTTCGATCGACCATGCGGTGGTGGGACTGATGGACCCGGCGCATGGTCCGTTCGTCCATCAGTCGTGGTGGTGGCGGTCGCAGAAGTCGATCCACGAAAAATCGAAGGCCTTCGCACCGTCGCACTGGGGCTTCACGATGGTCAAACACAAACCGTCGTCAAACTCGAAGGCGTACAAGCTCATCGGCGGTGAGGTCTCGACCGAGATTCGCTTCGAGCTACCGAGTACGCGCATCGAACACATCACAGCGGGGAAGCATCACATTTGCGGCGTGACGACGTTGACACCGCTGACGCCGACTCAAGTTGAACTGCATCAGTTCTTCTATTGGACGATCCCGTGGTTGTCGCTCGTTCGCCCGCTGCTTCGCCCGTTCATGAAAACGTTCATCGAGCAAGACCGCGATGTCGTCGATAAGCAGCAGCAGGGCCTGAACGAAGACCCGCAACTGATCCTCATCAACGACGCCGACAAACCGGCGCGATGGTACTACCAGTTGAAGAAGGAACTCCAACAGTCGCGACTGGAGAACCGCCCATTCCAAAACCCGGTCCCCGAGACGACGTTGTACTGGCGGAGTTGAGTGCCAGCCTCAACCCGTTCGTTGATACCTCGCGCGGCCCGATCCGAGACATTTCAAGCGGTGGACGTAAGTCCTCCGGCTCTTGGGTTGAAGAACCGGAAGACTTACGTCCACCGCTCGGAAATGTGTCACTTGTGACCGTGCAATCTTATCCGGTAGCCAGCGCAGCGACCGTGGCTTCCGCCGCCGACTCGCCACTGTGGATCGCGTCGGGGAGGCCGACACCGCGATAGGCGTTACCAGCAAGCGCGAGCCCCGCATGTGGCGCGGTGAGCGATTCGATCCGGGCGACTCGATCAAGATGTCCGACGTGGTACTGCGGCATCGCGCGGGGATAA
>JAYTXB010000542.1:0-5071 GCA_043743205.1 Schlesneria sp. | reverse complement strand
ATCAGCCCCGCTGGAACCGATGCACCGATCTTCAAAAATGACCGACGACCAATTCCAGCGCCTGTACTGGCTCGAAAAGAACCGATGTCAAACATGGCGAGGTCTCGCGCGAGTGGCTCGTGCATTTCTCAACGAACGTCAACGAAACGGCTCGTCGAATCCAAACCGTCCGACAACGAGGCCGCATTGGAGCAAAGCCTGTCGCCCGAAGCCACCCCGGTTGTTGTCCCTGACTGGGCGCGGGTACAGTCGCTCATTGGTGCTCATCGTCACGAAGCGACGGCAAGCGGATAGCAGTGGGTGTTAACCCACGGAACAGAAGACCGCTACGACAGAGAGCCGTTTCGCGGCTCGACGCCCACGGTTAGGACCGGCGCATCAATCACTGGCGGCGTGAATCTGATTGATCGAGGTGATCCGGGTGCCGTGAGGCCCCGGATCACCAAACTCCGACAATGATTGATGCGCCGGTCCTTAACCCCTTCCTCGGGCTTGCGCCCGAGGCTATTTGCTACCGTCGCTTCGCGACTCAAGAATCTGCGCAACTTCTAAACTCACGCTGCGGGTTACTTTTTCAACGGGCTGCTACCAAGGTAGCCAACGGTGGGGATGCCGAGAGACGGTGGCTATACTCCGGCCGCTTTGAATCTCACCGCAGAAGCCAATCACCACGGAAAGAGGACTCACTCATGCAGCGCTTTGTCGGGACGTTTGTTTCATCGCTCATCTTGCTGACGGGCATCACTGGAGCGGTTCATGGTGCTGACGAAGCCACCAAAAGCGAAGTGCCGAAGGGTGAGATGAAGGCGTACACGTTCGAGAACTCCAAGGTCTTCCCCGGCACGACTCGTTCGTACTCGATCTACGTGCCGAAGCAGTACGACCCGGCCAAGCCCGCGTGCCTCTACGTCAATCAAGATGGCGTGCAGTACAACGCTCCGGCGGTGTTTGACGAACTGATCCACAAGAAAGAGATGCCGATCACGATCGGTGTGTTCGTCACGCCGGGTGTTGTGAAGCCAACGGCGGAGCAGGCGTTGCCACGCTTCAATCGCAGCTTCGAGTACGACGGTCTTGGCGATGGTTACGCGCGGTTCCTGTTGGAAGAACTGCTCCCGGAAGTCGAGACCACGACGACGGGCGATGGGCGCGCGATCAAGCTCTCTCAGGATGGCAACGACCGCGCGATTGGGGGAGCCAGTAGCGGCGCGATCTGTGCCTTCACTGCCGCGTGGGAGCGCCCCGATTCGTTTCGTCGAGTTTTCAGTGCAATTGGTACCTACGTCGGCCTGCGCGGCGGTCACAACTACTCGACGCTCGTCCGCAAGTACGAGCCGAAGCCGCTCCGCATCTTTCTCGAAGACGGCAGCAAAGACCAAAATATCTATGGCGGCGATTGGTGGATGGCCAATCAGTCGCTGGAACGATCGCTGGCCTTCTCGGGGTACGAGGTGGCTCACAGTTGGGGCGACGGCGAACACAACGGCAAGCACGCGACGGAGATTTTCCCGGACGCCATGCGCTGGCTCTGGAAGGACTGGCCGAACCCAATTCCAGCGGGAAAAGGCTCGCCGCAGTTTCAGGAGATTCTGATCCCCGGTGAGAACTGGAAACTGGTGGCCGAGGGTTACAAGTTCACGGAAGGTCCGTCGGTCAACGCGAAGGGTGAGGTCTTCTACAACGAAGTCCCCAACAGCAAGACGTTCAAGGTGAGCCTCGATGGCCAGGTGACGGAGTTTCTCGCCGACTCGAAACGCGGCGATGGACAAGCGTTCGGTCCCGATGGTCGTCTGTACGCGAATGCCGGTGCGACCGAACAGGTTCTCGCGTGGGATGCTGACGGGAAGTCGTCCGTGTTTGCCGACGGCTTCAAGGGGAACGATCTCGTCGTGCGGCACGATGGCAGTCTGTTCGTGACCGCTCCGTTCGCCACTCCCAACGACAGCAAGGTCTGGTACGTCTCGCCCAAAGGTGAGAAGAAGATCGTGGACGCGGGCCTCAAGTTCGCGAATGGCATCTGCTGCTCACCCGATCAGTCGCTGCTCTATGTCGCCGACAGTCGCAGCCACTGGGTCTTCAGTTATCAGATTCAGGCCGATGGCTCGCTGGCTCACAAACAGAAGTACTTCCATCTGCACGTCCCCGACTGGGCCGACGACAGCGGTGTGGATGGACTGCGTACCGATCGAGATGGTCGGCTGTGGGCCGCGACGCGAATCGGTCTGCAAGTCTGCGATCAACCGGGGCGAGTCCTCTGCATCATCCCGACTCCCAACGGCAAGGTCTCGAACCTGACGTTCGGCGGCGAGAACTTCGACACGGTCTTCGCCACCTGTGGCGATCGCGTCTACAGCCGCAAGGTCAAAGTGAAAGGGGCCAACGGCTGGGCCGCTCCAATCAAACCAGCGAACCCGCGCCTGTAGGGAGGCGTAGGGTGTGTGGAGTCCTCGGAACACACCATTCTTAGACCGCATGAAGAGAGTGCGTTCCGAAGACTCCACGCACCCTACCGCACTTCAACTTCAACCCTCTTCCAAGGACCGACGAAATGCGTTTCTCAAGACTCTGGCTCTGCGTGAGCCTGTTGATGATCGGCACTCTGTGGATGAGTGGCGTCGCGTGCGCGCAGGATCGCGGGATCGGGGACTTTCCCAAATTGTCTGCGGAACGAGACTGGCCTTGGTGGCGCGGGCCGTCTCGCAATGGAATGGCTGTGGGAACGGAACCCGTGCTGACCAAGTGGAGCAACACCGAGAACGTACTCTGGAAGACACCCGTCCCCGGTCGAGGCCACTCGTCGCCCATCGTGGTGGGGACTCGCGTCTTCCTGACGACGGCCGATGAAGCGAAGAAAGTTCATTCGGTCTTGGCATTCGATCGCCAGTCGGGCAAGTCGCTGTGGAAGACCGATGTCAGCCAAGGCGGGTTCCCCGCGAAGAATCATGCCAAGAACACTGAGGCTTCTCCCACGTTGGCCTCGGATGGAGAACGACTCTTCGCGACCTTCTATCACCGCGACACCGTGCAAGCGACGGCACTCGATTTGGACGGCAAGCAAATCTGGCAACAGACGGTCGGGCCGTTTCGGCCGAAGATGTTCGAGTACGGCTATGCCCCGTCACCCACGCTCTATCGTGAGATGGTGATCATTTCGACGGAATACGACGGCGACAGTGCTATCACCGCCCTCGACCGCCAGACTGGCAAGCAGGTTTGGCGCACTAAGCGGCAAAGCAGCATCACGTTCTCGACGCCCATTGTTGCACATGTGGCAGGCAAAGATCAGTTGCTCATTAGCGGAGCCAGTCAGGTCACCAGTTACGATCCCGTGAACGGAAAGCCGTTGTGGGCGACGCCCGGCACGACGGCGGCCACCTGCGGCACGATGGTTTGGGACGGCGACATCGTCTTCGCCAGCGGCGGCTATCCCAAAGCCGAGACGCTGGCGGTGAAGGCCGATGGCAGCGGCACCGTGCTGTGGCGCAACAATCAGAAGTGCTACGAGCAGTCGCTACTGGCTCACGCCGGTTACGTCTATGGCCTGACTGACAACGGTGTCCTCTTCTGTTGGCGCGGGACCGATGGCAAAGAGATGTGGAAGCAGAGACTGCAAGGTCCGGTCAGCTCGTCACCGGTGATGGCAGGCGGGAACATCTATCAATCGAACGAGCAAGGTGTCTGTTACGTCTTCAAACCGAACCCCGACAAGTTTGAACGCGTCGCCGAAAACCGTCTCGGCAACGACGCCTTCCCTTCGCCCGTGATCATTGGCAAACACATCTTCATGCGCACTGCCACCGGCTCGGGAAAAGGTCGCCAAGAGTTTTTGTATTGCCTCGGCCAGAAGTAGGCCCCCGCGTCCCAATTCCCGATTCCCGCGTCCCGATCTCTGACTAAAGACCTCGTCCGAATGAATGTGCAAGACGTGAACATTGGCGGACTCGACTGCTGCGTGGTGGATGCGCTGCCGGCGGGAGTGTCACCGCAAACGATCGTGGTGTTGTGTCATGGCTTCGGGGCGCCGGGAACGGACCTCGTTCCGTTCGGTCCCGAGTTGCTCGACCACTCACCCAAGCTGGCGGAGTGTGTGCAGTTTTTGTTTCCCGCCGCGCCACTCGACCTGAGTGATGTCGGGATGCCGGAGGGGCGCGCGTGGTGGCATCTCGACATGGCCAAGCTGCAACGGGCGATGACGACCGGCGAGTTCCGTGATCTTCGTACCGAGCATCCCGAGGGGCTCGACTTTGCCCGCGAACGGCTGCTCGCGCTGATCGCCGAATGGAGTGAACGGAGCGGCGTGCCGTTGTCGCGGTTCATACTCGGAGGCTTCTCACAGGGAGCAATGCTGGCGACGGAAGCCACGCTCCACTTGAGTGAGAACCCGGCGGGACTGATCGTCCTGTCGGGGACGCTGCTCAATGAGGTGGTCTGGCGCGAGTTGGTCTCGCGCCGTGCGGGACTGCTCGTGCTGCAAAGTCACGGCAGCACGGACCCGATCCTGCCCTTCGTAGCGGCCGAGTGGTTGCGGGACATGCTGCTCGAAGCGAAAGCCAGCGTGGAGTTCATTCCGTTTCGAGGTGGCCACGCGATCCCGATGCCCGTGTTTGAACGGGTCGCTGCGATGCTGGAACGGCTGGTCGAGCAGGACCAGCGAGCCTCGTTGGGTGATTTAGAGTGACGTGCGCGCCGGGTCGTATTTCATCGAAACGTCTCCTTGTGGTTATTCAGGCAACGACTCACGGAGGACGTGCGTCGATCGACGTGCCAGACCTCCGAAGACGGGAGTCCAGACTCCGCGAAAGAGTCCCTCAGAGAAACCGGTGCGCTGGATCTACACTGCACGGTCATGGATGAGAGGTTTGCACGTTCATACCTCACGCGCGCAAAGCTGAGACACTGGCGAGCCGCATGCCGTCAGGCTGCGGGTTCTTGATCGCCGCAGGAAACCGTGGCCTCACGGCGGCTTTGCACATTTAATGTAGGGTGGGCATCGCCCACCACAATCAAAGGTGTATTGGTGGGCAGTGCCCACCCTACCTGAAGAATGCGATCTGATTATTTGTGCAAAGCC
>JAYTXB010000541.1:0-2767 GCA_043743205.1 Schlesneria sp. | reverse complement strand
ACCGGCGAAACATCCGTTCGCGGAGTACATCGACCGAGCGAAAAGTCTCCGACCAGAGAAAGCCTGCCGACTCGGCAATTTGCACCGGTTCGCTAGGACGCTGCCACCTATGACGAATGCTCCGCTGACTCATTCCGACTTCAACTGCGAGAGAAATTCAAACGACTCGCGCAACACCTCTGGTGCGATGTGGCTGTGGCGACTCAGTTCCACGTTGAGTCCGCCCTGATAGCCAATCTCCTTCAGCGCCTGCAGTACTGGCGGAAAGTCGATCGTCCCGTGACCGAACCGCAGATGATCGTGGACGCCGCGAACCATGTCTTCGATGTGAATCGTGAACAACCGCTCGCGCCATTCGAGCAAATACTCAGAGATCGGACGCGGTTCGAGGCAATGAACGTGACCGATGTCCACGCAGAGACCGAAGCCGGGACCATCGACGCGCGACAACAACTCACGGTAGTCGTCGAACGTTTGAATGAGCATTCCCGGCTCGGGTTCAAACGCGAGCTTCACGTCCTGCTGCTCGGCCACATCGATCACTTGCCGAACGCCGTCGGTCAGTCGCTCGAAAGCCTCGTCGCGCGCTGCCTCATCGCGCACGGTTCCCGCCCAAAACGACACGGCATCGGAACCGAGCGACTTCGCCAGCGAGACGCAGCGTCGCAAGAAGTCGATCCGAATCTCACATTGCTCGACGTGCGGACTGACGAGCGTCGGCTCATGCTTCGCACGCGAATCTAGCAAAAACCGCGCACCGGTCTCAATCACCGAGGTCATCTCATACCGATCGAGCAGCCGCTGCATCTGACTCAATTCACGCGGCAGCTCCGGCGAGAACGGGTTCAAGCAATGCTGGTCCACCGTGATCGCGACCGACCGATATCCGATCTCGTGCATCAGTTCGAGAGCCTGCTCCCACCGATGCCCTGTCAGCCCATTCGTGTTGTAACCGAGACGCATTTGCGAGACTTTCCCTGTAGTTCCCTGAGCGGTGAATTTGCGAAGAGCGTCGCCGCGATCCCCCGCGCGGTCGCGGATCGACCGGTTGATGAGTCTCGCGAATGCGAGTCATGGAATGCCTCGCCGACATGGCTCAGTCCTACGTAGCTCCGTCATTCCATGACTGAGATTCTCGCTCGCGCGCAAACCGGCAATTCCGACCATGCAAGGTCTCGACGACTCACAGACTGACGAAGTGGGACGACAGGCCAATGTTTCACTCGCGGCTAGGCAAGGTATCGCGAGGGGTATATGGGCAATGGAACACTTTTGTGAAGCAGCCGCTTGAACAAAAGCGAAGCGACCGCTTCGAGGCCAACTGTTTACGAGCGGAAGCGTCGGAACGAGAGCCGCCGGAGTTTGGGAATCTGCCAAAATTCTTCTGAGGGCGCGGTTCGTTGCGGCGCGGATGTCGTCTTTGAGAATGTGGGCCTTCCATACCTGAGGTAACTGACTGTGACTGAACCGTCTGCGATCGCCGATCCGCTCGAACCGTTTCGAGGTTATTTGCAGGTTCTTGCCGGGCTGCATCTCGACCGGCGGTTGCAGGGGAAGCTGGACGTTTCTGATGTGGTGCAGCAGACGATGTTGCGGGCGCACGTTGCGTTCCCCGATCTGCGGGATCGGACTCCGGAAGTGCTGGCCGCCTGGCTGCGGCAGATCCTCGCCAGCGAACTGGCCGACGCGGCGAAGCACTATCGGCGCGATCGACGAGACATCGCGAAGGAACGTTCGTTGCAAGCCGACATCGATCAATCGGCCTCGGGCCTGCAAGGCTGGCTCGCCGCCGATCAGACTTCGCCGAGTCGCGCCGCCGTCCGCAACGAAGACCTGCTAAGGCTCGCCAACGCGCTGCTGGAACTTCCCGATGACGTGCGAGAAGTCGTCGTTCTGAAACATCTCCGCAACGTCCCGCTCCAACAGATCGCCGACCAGACAGAACGCACGGTCGCCTCGGTCGCGGGCCTGCTGCGACGCGGCCTCGCCAAACTGCGCTTCGTCTTGGAGGAATCGAAACCATGAATCCAACGCGAACCCGAGCACTCTTGCCTTGTAGGATGGGCACTCTTGCCCGTCTTCTTTTCTACGTCTTTTCTTTGGCGACGAATGCGAAACCAGGACGGGCAAGAGTGCCCATCCTACGTCAAAAAAATCGCGCGCTGCGCGAAAGCAGGGGGAAGCCCCCTGCACCCCCAGGTAGAGAAGTCAGAGGACAGAGATCAGAGGAACAGAGAGACAGAGGCACGACGCGGAAACGCAAAACTAACGCACACACACAACACGAAAACCACTGTAGTAGTCACGGTACGACGGCTCGTCACCGCCGCGGTAGGCACACCGGAGAGAGACCGGCGTATTGCCGAAGCCACCGCCCCGAAGCACACGCGACGAGCCAGCGGAAGGGCCTTGAGGGTCATCGACCGATGACTTCGAGTAGTAGTCCTCGCCGTACCAATCCGAGCACCATTCCCACGCATTGCCGTGCATGTCATACAGCCCAAAGGCATTCGGCCGAAACTTGCCCACAGGGGCTGTCCACACGTACCCATCGCGTCGTGAAAGGAACGGAAACGGAATCTGTGTGTCCGTTTTCTTGCCGTCTTTGTCGAAAGCCGCGATCACGGCTTTACCCCCGTTCTTTTCAGCCTCATTCTGCCGGTCTTTGTCGGCCGCATTCGCGAACCGGATCAGTTCCTCGGGGTCGTCGCCGAAGTGATAGCGGCTGTTGGTCCCCGCCCGGCAGGCGTATTCCCATTCGGCTTCC
>JAYTXB010000540.1:0-3608 GCA_043743205.1 Schlesneria sp. | reverse complement strand
CGGCGGAGCGACGGGACTACAGTAGGTTTGCCGATCTCCGCTTGGCCGATAACTCCCATTTCCACCGAGCGAGGTATACATCGCCGCGACGTACCGATCTGGTGTGACCGCAAGACTTGCCGCCAAGTCTCGCGGTCATTTTTCTGAGTCACGCCGGACGCGAATCCAGTGGTCGGTGAATCTCAAGTGGGGTTGAACTTCGATCTTCGGCATATGGCAACTCAAGCACTGCTCGGACGAAGTCTGGCTTGAGCAGGGACTCACTTGGCCCGATTGAATGCCGTGGCAGGTGAGACATCGTTCGGTGTAATAGCCGGCATCAGTTTCCGCTTCACGGTGTGGATCGTGGCAAGTCGTGCAGTCCATTCTCAATGAGACTTCTCTCGCATTTTTTGGTTCGCTCTGCCCCAAGAAACAGCGGCTTTGTGACAGTCCCACGGGCGCGAACCGAACCAGTAACAGGTTGTCGGGATGCAGTTCATCGGGCGTCAGTTGGTCGTCGCGGCGATGGCATTCGCCGCAACGGCGAATCGATTCGAGTGGAGACAGGTCTCGCCAACGCTCCATCTTCGAGTCGGGTTGCCCTGCGGCAACGGCGGCCAAATGAGACTCACCGCCGAGATGGCAACGGGCGCATTGAACACCCGCGACCAGTCGGTTCAGGTCGAGCTTTCCCTCGTTGTTCGGTAGCCACGTGGTGTGACAACCGAAGCAGTCAGTGGCATCAGGGGAGGTCATTTGCGTCCCTAAGCCGTGCCAGCCGGGAGCGGGCGTCGTCGTCGTGACGTTGCCCAGTGTCAGGTCCATTCCGACGCCGGGATAATGTGAGAAGCGATGTTCGAGCAGTTCCGTCTTTCCCTGCGGTGACTCACGGACGGTGACTGGCGTTTGGGCGTGTCGTCCCGAGCCGAAGACCCAGTCGATCGGAATCGCGTCGGGATACGTGGAACAATTTCTCCACAACTGTCCGTCGCGAAATTCAAAAGTGTCGGTAATTTCTTCCGACGACCGATCTCGAAAACTCAGACCCTGGAATTTCGCCACGATCTCGGGAGCGGTGGCACGATGCAGCGTCTGCATGTGAGGTGCTTGTGCGAGCGAGCGAACCTGGCCCGGATGGCAATCCGCACAACGGCTGTTGGCAGCGGGGGCTATCGGCCCGGAAAAGTGAGCCGCGGGCAAACGCCGCTCACGGGGTAGCCACTGCCAACCGGCGATGGTGCAAGCGGTGACGACACACAGCAGCCCAACCGCTTGCCAACCGATGCGATGTCGATCAGTAATTTGACGAATCCAGTGCATGACGACCGACCAACGCAAAACGACTGGCAGGAAACTGGACCGTCAGAGCGGTCCAGACTTCAAACGCCTGCTCTGGAACACCGGCTTCCCACAGGAGGGCCGCTCGAGCGCACATCATGGACGGATCATCACCGACCAGCAACTCGGCTGCGGCGAGTGGGTTCCCTCGCAGATAAAGCTCCACCGCAGTTCTCCGCCGCGACACAATGGCCTCGGTGAGCGTGGTCTTTTCCACGGCTGGCATCGGCGGCAAACGTCGTTGATCGGATGCGATCAACCGATCAACGACGGCTCTCCGAAACTCATCGATCTCCCCGCAAGTCAGCCACTCTCGATCGGCTAACTCGACCTGGCATGCGACCAGCTCACGATGGGGAGTCGAGTCGAGCATCGCGAATTGCATCAGCGAAGACGACAGGATCGGCCTGAGAACTCTCATGGCGGCTTGCGGCAGATTCATCGCGCGCAAGACGTGGGCTTGGCGTGTGAGAGTTCTGGAATCGGGCGCTCCCGTGACCATGCCAATGGCATCGAGCAGTCTGTCATTTCCCGCAGGGGGTTCAGCTTGATAACTCCACGCTCCGCGATCGACGAGTTCCCGCTGGTTCAGCACCTGCACGATTCGCGGTGAGAATTCTCGATCTCCGGCCATTGCGTAAGGAATGACCGGCGAATCGAGTGACAGTGGTTTCCAGAGCGTCGATTCCAATCCCAAGATGAGCGAGGCACGGTCTGCTGATGTCACGACGAGTACGGTCTGCCTCAATTGCAATGTCAACCACCAGCCGCCCGGCGTCCCATCGCTCCGCTGGTGACGCTGTAACCAACCGGTCTCCAACTCGCGCGTCAACAGCACTTCGTCGCGCAGGGTGCCGTTCAACAAGGCGCGATGCGGCACCAGAAACGGCTTGATGTTTGGCACTTCACTCCAAGCTAACATTCCCACCGCCAGAACGTCGGTGCAGTGGGCTGTGCCCCGGTGAGTCGTTGTGCCGATGGCTGCGGCCAGTTCGCGGACTTCCAACTGCCGACTCAACCCCCAACCCGTCCGTGACTCGGAAAATGGTTCTATCCCCCACGCTGCCATCCCTCCGAGACTCAGGCAGACAAAGCGTGTGACATTGATGACGGAGGCGTGGGCAAACCACTGCGGCCATGTCTGAGGGACTTGCCTCCACACCTCGATCGTCCGAACAGTCAACCAGACACTCAGCACAACGGCGCTGGGATACGACCGAACTCCAAGGCATTGCACGAGAGCGAACAAGAGCCATGCTCCGCGTGACGTTGAGCGGGACAGAAGCATTCCGGCCAAGGTGAGCAGAGTCAGCAAGCTCCACGCGACGACGAGACCATCTGGCGGCAGGTCCCACAGCGGTCGCCATGACGTTTGATCCAAGACGGCTTGAGGCTCAACCAACCACGGGGCCAATTGTCGTAAGGAATCCCAAAGCGTGAATGGACCGCGTGGCGTCAGACAGCTTCCCAACAGGGCCGCACCCGCAATCAACAGCCACCGTTTGCGGGATGTCGCACTTCGGTTGTCCTCGTCATTGGAAAGTGCTTCGGTGGCGAGGGGCAAGTAAACCAGAATCGGCAGCGAACCCAAGTTGGACCAGAGACAGGTCAACACGCCAAACCTTGTTGCTGTTGAGCGGAGGGACTCCACGCGAATCTGTCGCGACCATCGCATCGCGATCATCAGTCCGAGTGCGTCCCACAGTGGAGCCGTCGGTCCAAAGACTGAATGAGTCGCAACAACAAAGCTAGCAGTAGCCACGAGGCGAAACGAATCCGGCAATCCGCAGCCGTGTCTCCAACACCAAGCGGCTCCGCCAGAGACCGCAGCCAACTTGAGGGCCATGAGTGGGAATACACCACCGAACAAGAATAGCAGCAAAAACGGCACACCCTGCAACCAAGGGGCCTCAGCCATCGAGTCTCCTGCCAGCAAATGTTGACTGGGAGCCAAACTCCCATCCACAGCAGCCCGACCATGGCTCAAAACCCACCACAAATCGGCATTCGCGATTGGCCGCATCGCGATCATCAACACGAAGGCCGCAAAGGCCATTTTCGTCCAACGAGCTGTTTCCGTTTGATGATTCGCAGCAGGCACGTTGTGCAATAGACGAGCTGCGCCAGCGGCATCAATAATGGAGCGGGTACGTGTCTTCATAGATGCCGCCACGAGCCCTGTTTATATCTCACGCGGCCGAAACTGACGCACAGTCGCGCTACTGTAGTCTTGTCGCTCCGCCGACGGGACATCTTGTCGGCGGGGCGACAAGACGACAGTAGTTGAC
>JAYTXB010000539.1:0-12044 GCA_043743205.1 Schlesneria sp. | reverse complement strand
CAACGTAACGAACTCGCCCGCACCTCCCACTGGAAACAACGCAACAGACTGGCCCCGTTGAACATCAACAAACGGCAAATCTAAGACAGTCGAATTAAGCAGATGCTGATTGCCCTGGTGGTTTTGGCCGCAATGGTTGCGGTTGTCTTCTGTGGCGAGCGCGAGCGAGTTCAGGTCGCCGCTGCGAAGACCGTCTTGAACGCCATCGGCCCGATCATCATCCCCGAGTTCCTGCCGCGCGAAGTGACTGCCAATCTTCCAACGCGAGCCACGTAGGCGAGGCACGTAGGCGAGGCACTTCAGGACTCGCATTTCCGCTGCATGAATCCAGTGGCTACTTCTCATTCAATGTAGAGGGGCAGAAATTGGGAAGTCCAAACAACCCCGTGATGATGACGATTCGACATGATCTGCCTTGACCATTTTTCTACCCTCAATGCTTCTGCCAGCACGGCTTCCGCATTGCCGCTTTCGTTCGCGACGTGCGTGACGTACAAGTCCCGCCCTTGAGATCGACGGGTTGCTGTTGGATCGGTCTCGCATTTGTATCACGGGTATTGAGGCAGAGCGCGCATGGCGTTGTTGAGTTTTCGCGACGTATCGTTTGGGTTTGTCAGCCCACCGCTGTTGGATCAGGTCAATCTTCAGATCGAGCGTGGCGAGCGTGTCGGGTTGCTAGGTCGCAACGGGACCGGCAAGTCCACGCTGATGAAGCTGATCGTCGGTGAGTTGCCTCCCGATTCGGGGCAGGTCGAACGTCAAGCCGGGACGCGCATCGCGTGGCTCGTGCAAGACGTTCCCATCGGACGGAACGGCACGGTCTTCGATGAAGTCGCCGCCGGATTGGGTGAGATCGGTGAGGCCGTCGCCGCCAACTTCCGCCTGCATCATCCCGACGCCAATCACACGGAAGCGGAGCATGCAGAACTGTCGCTGCTCGCAGATTCAACGGGGTCTGAAAAGGTCTGGCAGGGCGAACATCAGGTGGACGTGATTCTCGAACGGATGCAGCTTAATCCTCTGCTGCCGTTTGACTCGCTCTCGTCGGGGATGAAGCGCCGCGTGCTGTTGGCTCAAGCCCTGGTCCTCGACCCCGATGTCCTGTTGCTCGACGAACCGACCAACCATCTCGACATCGACGCCATTCACTGGCTGGAAGAATTCCTGTCGCGGTACTCGGGCACACTGATCTTCATTACGCACGATCGCGTCTTCTTGCAGCGACTGGCCCGGCGCATCGTCGAGTTGGATCGCGGCCGGCTGTTCGACTGGCCCTGCGACTACGCCACATTCCTGACCCGGAAGGAAGCGGCGCTCGCGGCCGAGGAACAACAGCAGGCGCTCTTCGACAAGAAGCTGGCCTTGGAAGAAATCTGGATTCGGAAGGGAATCAAAGCGCGGAACGTCCGCAATCAGGGACGCGTGCGCGAACTCAAGAAGCTGCGGGAAGAACGGGCTGCCCGACGCGAACGGATCGGATCGGTCAAAGTCGAACTGCAAGAGGCAGAACGTTCCGGAAGCTTGGTCGCCGATGCCAAGCGGGTCTGCTATTCGGTGCCGACGAATGGCGGAACCAGTGAAACAGAAAGTGGAACCCCACGACAAACGGCGTCTGACAACTCCAACCAGTCAGATGAGCGCGTCATCATTCGCGATCTCACCACGACCGTGATGCGCGGCGATAAGGTCGGGATCATCGGCCCGAACGGCTGCGGAAAGACGACACTGCTGCGATTGTTGCTCGGCGAACTGACTCCGAAATCGGGCAACATCCGGTTGGGGACCAATATCGAAGTCGCATACTTCGACCAACTGCGAGAGCAACTCGATGAGACAAAGACGTTGCAGCAGAACGTGTCGGAGTCGGACAAACTGCTGATCAACGGTCAGCAGCGACACATCATCGGTTACATGGAAGACTTTCTGTTCACACCCGATCGGTCACGCAGTCCGGCGCGATTTCTATCCGGTGGAGAACGGAACCGATTGCTGCTGGCGCGACTGTTCTCGAAGCCCTCCAACGTCCTCGTGCTGGATGAGCCAACCAACGACTTGGATGCGGAGACGCTCGAACTCTTGGAGAGCCTGATTGTCGAATACCCCGGTACGGTGCTGCTGGTCAGCCACGACCGCGCGTTCTTGAACGAGGTCGCGACGCACACGCTCGTGTTTGAAGGTGACGGCGTCGTAAAGGAGTACGCGGGGGGATACGACGACTGGATCAACCAAAAGCAGGCCGGAGTTGCCGCGCGACTCGAAGAACAAGCCGCTGCGATGGCCGCCAGTCTGGCCAAGTCAGGCCATCCGGCCGGGGCCAAGCCCGTCGCGCGAACACGCAAGTTGACCTTCAAGGAGCAGCGTGAGCTGGAACAGTTGCCACTCCAAATCGACGCCTTTGAGGTGGAGCAGAGATCACTCCACGAGGCGATGGCCGCGCCAAGTTTCTATCAACAGGACGGAGCCACGATCGCCAAGGCGAGACTCCGATTGGAGGCCATCGAGCAGCAACTCGCCGTGGCCTTCGATCGCTGGCAGACGTTGGAAGCGATGAAGTAGGGGAGGAGCTCTCTTCCTCACACCGACCCTTAGGACTGGCGCAGAAATAACTGTCAGAGTTTGGTGAGCCGGGTGCCGTGAGGCTCTGGATGTCTAGGCGAAGAACCCGGGGCCTCACGGCACCCGGCTCACCTAGATCATCAAATTATTACTGCCCGTTGTTGATGCGCCGGTCCTTAGCGTGAGCGAGGGAGTCGCTCGAACAATTCCCTCGCTCACACTTCGGGTTGGTAAATCTATTTTCTGCCGGTCGCCTTATTTCGCGTATTCAACTACGCGGGTCTCGCGCAACACGGTGACTTTGACTTCGCCGGGGTACGTCAGGTTGGCTTCGATCGCTGCGGCCATGTCGCGGCAGAGTCGCGCGGCTTCGCGATCATTCACATCTTGAGGATTCACGACGACGCGAATCTCACGCCCTGCTTGAACCGCAAACGCTTGCTCGACACCGGGAAAACCACAGACGAGCGTTTCGAGTTCTTCCAACCGACGGACATATTTTTCGAGCGTCTCGCGGCGGGCGCCCGGTCGCGAGGCCGAGCAGGCATCGGCCGCTGCGACCAGCACGGTGTAGATATAGTCCGGCCGGATGTCGTCGTGGTGGCCGAGCGCCGCATGAACGACCTCGCCCTTTTCGCCGTACCGCTTGAGCAACTCGGCACCGACCGCTGGGTGGCCCCCTTCCATCTCGTGATCGGCGGCTTTGCCCAGGTCATGCAAGAATCCACAGCGTCGCGCCAAGTTGCCATTCAATCCAAGCTGTTCGGCCATCAGTCCGGTCAAGTGTGCAACTTCGATCGAATGCCGCAACACGTTCTGGCTGTAACTGGTGCGGAAGTGGAGTCGGCCCATGAAGTCGAGCAGCTTCTCATGGAGATTCGGCACATCGGCCTCTTGCGCCGCTTCGGTCCCTTGGCGGCGAATGAAGGCTTCCATCTCCTGTTGCGTTTCCAGCACGACTTCGTCGATGCGTGTCGGGTGGATGCGACCGTCTTGAATCAACTTGACCAGCGCCTGTTTGGCCGTTTCGCGTCGCACACTATCGAAGGCCGAGACCACCACGACGCCGGGCGTGTCGTCCACGATAACATCGACGCCGGTGGCTTTCTCGAACGCGCGGATGTTACGTCCTTCGCGACCGATGATGCGGCCCTTCATTTCGTCGCTGGGAATATCGATCGTCGAGACAGTCGATTCCGACGTGTGTGCCGATGCATAACGTTGGATCGCCATGCCGATGATTTCGCGGGCCATGCGTTCCGACTGCTGCTTCAGGTCCGCCTCCTGCTTCAGAATCAACGCGCCGGTTTCGTTCTTCAGTTCACGCTCAATCTGTCCGAGCAGCATGTCGGTCGCGGTCTTCTGGTCGAGACCACTGATCTTGTAGAGCTGTTCCTGTGCCTGCTTGTAGCTCTTGTCGAGCTCCTTCTCTTTCGCATCGACGACCTTGTTTCGTTCGACCAACTTCTGCTGAGTCGTTTCCAGCATGCGCTCTTTTTTAGCAATGTCGTCCTGCTGCTCTTTCAAGCCCAAGCCGCGCTTGTCGAGCTGGCGCTCTTGGTTGCGCAGCTCATCGCGCGCCGCGTTCAGATCTTTGTCAGCCGCCTCGCGTCGCCGCAGTCCTTCTTCTTTTGCGGTCAACTCGGCCGTCTTGACGAGGTTCTCACCTTCACGCTTGGCCTGCTCGATGATTTCGTCTCGCGTCTTGAACGCGGTTCCACGAATGGTGCGCTCGGCAAAGAAACCGACCACTCCGCCTAGGATCAATCCCAGTACGGCTCCAATGACATACTCCATCGCTCGCTCCCAAATGTCTGTTCCGGAGACGCCAATTCAATCGCGTGCGCACACGGTTGAACTCGGTCGAAAGCAGCACAGTCGAACCTGCGGCACAAGGCCACAGACCGGCTGTCGGAGCGAATGGTTGTCGAGGGAAAAGATCAGTTGCGACGAGCGGACTGCGACGAAATGCACACCAGCCGGGGAGTAGCAAACAAATGCCAATTGACCCGCACAACGTACGGACAGCCCCGTGGAGGACTGTCCGCCCAACAGCGGGCGACACTCACCGGCCAAGAGAATTCGCACGAATTGACTCGCCTGCGCAGCGCCATCCGATGTGTCGCCAATGGAACTGGTACACCCGGACAGACGCCGTACAGCACAACGTAAACAAGGCTGATCAGCCATGTTACGCAGCAAAGCAATTCGCCGAGGAAGGAAAACATCCTGGCACTTTCACGCAACAAAACATCACACACGAACATGACAGTGAGCCTCGACTGAGGATCACCTTCAACAAACCGTCCTGCTCCGAGCCACTCAAGACCCGGCGATCTCGCGAAGAAGTGTTCTTGACAAAAACGTCCCGAGGGATCGGCGGGCATGGTATCAGGTGAGGCCACCCATGCAACTCAGCCGGATGCAGCCGCTTACCGCTTGTTGAAAAATCGCCGTAGAGCCGCAGACCCGCCGTTTTCTGAGGCGATGCTCAAGGCCGCGTCTGTTTGTCCCGTAACTCATTCCGCGCTGGCCGTTTCACGCGAAGACTTCGGACACCACTTCGCCTTCGTTGACGGTCGGGCGTTCGGGGCGACCTTGCAGGCGGTAGATCAGTTCCGTGTGGTCGAGGCCCAGCGCCGCGAGGATTGTCGCGTGCAATGAATGAACGTGGACCTTACGTTCGATGGCGTGCATGCCGAACTCGTCGGTCGCTCCGATGATCTGGCCACCCTTCACGCCGCCGCCCGCCATCCAGGTCGTGAAGCCGTAGGGATTGTGATCGCGGCCGTCGCCCTTCTCACTCATCGGCGTTCGGCCGAACTCACCACCCCACACAACGAGCGTTTCGTCCAACAGGCCTCGCTGCTTGAGGTCTTTGAGCAGCGCGGCGATCGGGCGATCGGTCTCGCCGCAGTACTTGGTGTGGTTCTCTTCGAGCTTGGTGTGCGCGTCCCATTTGCTGCCCGCGCCGGAGTACAGCTCGATGAATCGAACACCACGCTCGACCAGTCGCCGCGCAAGCAAGCAGTTACGACCGAACGGCTGCGTTGCCTTGTCGTTCAGCCCGTAAGCCTCCTGCGTCGCAGCGGTCTCTTCGCTGAGATCGACCGCCTCGGGAGCGTGGGCCTGCATCCGGAACGCCAACTCATACGAGGCGATGCGTGCTTCGAGTTCACTGTCGCCGAAACGCCCTGCGAGATGCTCGCGGTTGAGCTGATTGATGAAGCCGAGCTTGCTTTGCTGCCGCGCGTCGGTGATCCCTTCAGGCGTGTCGAGGTGCAGGATCGGCTTTTTTCCGGCGAGGAACTTGGTCCCCTGATACGTCGAGGGCATGAAGCCCGATCCCCAGACGCGGTTGCCGCCCGGCGGTTCGCGATCGCTATCCATCATCACGACGAACTCGGGCAGGTTCCTATTCTCAGAGCCGAGTCCGTAGTTCACCCACGCCCCGAGACTCGGCCGCCCTGCGAGGATGCTCCCCGTATTCATTTGACAGATGCCGCCGACGTGATTCAGCGCGTCGGAAGTACACGACCGGATCACACACAAGTCGTCAGCACACTCGCCGACATGTTCGTACCAGTTCGAGACCGGGATGCCACTCTCACCGTACTGCTTCCAAGTCCGCTGGCACGCGAGCAACGGGTTCTCAGAGACGCCCATCGGTGTGATGACCCGCTTGATCGACGGCGGCAACGGCTTGCCAGCGAACTCGTTGACCATCGGCTTCGGATCAAACGTGTCGATCGAACTGCACGCTCCGTCCATGAACAGGAAGATGACGCTCTTGGCCTTCCCGGCAACATGGGGCCGCTTCCGAACAACATCGACCGCGCGGGCCTCTGGCCGCTCGGAGCCCATCATCCCCGCCAGAGCAACAGCCCCAAACCCACCTCCCGTGCGTACGAGGAAGTCGCGGCGCGAGGTTGCCAGGGTGCGATGATTCGTGAGGAACTGATTCATAGCGGTGTCATTCGGAATCGGGAGCTGTGGGGAGAAGCAAGAAGGACTGCATTAGCTTGAACCGCGTTCTCGGGAGCATCACTTACGCCGCGTGTACTCGATTGTGAACGCCAGTTGGTCCGTCCCGTCTGGCTGGACCATGTACATCTTGAAGGTGAAGTGGTCCTTGTCTTTCGTCTCTGTCGTGGCTTTGAACTTCTCGGGTTTGCCATCCAGACCGACCGAATCGCCGGTCATGACCAGCAACTTGGTCTTCGGGTCGTAGTTGCCTTCCATGTTCAGCGGGCCGCTCGTCCAAGTATCGACCCACACACCGACATACTTTTTTTTGTGGAGGTCGTATCCATCGAGGCCGTGCCCGTTGAACTTGGCTCCCGCCAGTTCCCCTTCAAAGTCGCTGACCACCCACATTCCGTCGCAGATGGACTTGTAGGTCGCTTTGGCTTTTGTCTTTTGTCCGCCCATGTCCATAACCGCGTCCCAGTTTCCCACCAGCTCTTTGAGCTTCTCATGCTCGGGGCCGGGCTTGGGGAAATCCTGCGCAAATGACAGATTCACGGTAGCCAGACAGACAACAATTCTCAGAATCGCTTTGCTCAGCATGGCAGGTCTCGCAGTGGGAAAATCAAAAAGGATGGTTACAGAGATTTGGCCCGTTCGATGTCACTCAACAAACAGGAACTCGTTCGCATTCAACAGGGCATGGCAGAGGTCGGTGAACGCGGCTTCGGTGTCGGAGTCGGTCGGAGTGTGGACGCTCTCGCCAGCGCGCGTCGTGTCCGAGTCGGCGATGATCTGTTGTTGAGCGGCCACGAACTTCATCGCGGCTTGGATTTCCCTGTTGCTCGCGGTGCGACCGAGGGTGATCTGCCAAGCTCGACCGACGCGCGCGGCCGGGTCGGCGGAACCGGCTTCGTCCTTCGCGCGAGTCGAAAGCTGTTTCGCCGCGTTCACGATCAGGCCGCTGTTGAGCAGCATCAGCGCTTGCGGAGCGATTGTCGTTTTGGTCCGACAGCCACACGCTTCGTGCATGTCGGGGAAGTCGAATGCCGTCATCAATGGGTAGGGCAGGTTGCGTTTGGCGTAGATGTAGACCGAGCGACGGACTCGATCCGGCGGATCACCCACCTTCCATCCCCCCGCTCCGCCAAAGTTGGGAGGGAGTTCGGGGCGGACGCCCGTTCCGAACATGGTGTCGTTGAAATTGCCCGATGCCACCAGCCACGCATCGCGGATGCGTTCGGCGGAAAGGCGTTGTCGGGGAAAGGCAGAGTAGGTTGATGGTTGATGGTCGAGGGTTGATGGTTTTGCGGAAGAAGGTGACGAACCAGCCAACTTCGCATCGGTCCTATTCGCCCCCTCCGTCTCATTCTTCACTGCGCCTGCTTGCCGATAGGCCGCTGACAGCACGATCAACCGATGGACGTGCTTCGTACTGAAACCGCTGGCGATAAACTCAGACGTGAGCCAATCGAACAGATCGGCGTGGAGTGGCTGCGGCGTTTGGACTCCGAAGTCGTTCGCTGTTTCAACGAACCCCTTACCGAAGTGGCCTTGCCAGATGCGATTGACCCAGACGCGGTGCGTTAGCGGATGATCGGGGGCGGTCAGCCAGCGAGCCAACTCCGAACGTCGTCCCGATGAACGTTCGTTGGGTGGCGTGATGTCGGGCGGGTTGAGCGTCGTCGCGCGGCGCAGGACCGCTGGGAAGTGAGGCACCAACTCTTCACGCGGCTTGTCATAGCTGCCGGTCTCCAGTAGATGCGTCTTCGGCGGCGTGGTCGAGAGTTCCGCGACGGCCATCACGTTCGCTTCGCGCGCCGGCTTGGGCTGCTTCTTTCTTGCTTCGGCCAAGAGTGCGATCAACTCTTCTCTTCGAGCCTTCTTGTCTTCGGCAATGTGCTTCGGCAGGTCGTCGTTCTTGTACTCCATCTGCCGCTCGGACCAGAACGCGAGCTGCCTCTGCATCGAGGTTCGTTCTTCAGGCAAACAGTCGATCGCGGCGAGAACATCTGCCGGGAATTTCATCCGCTTGTCGCCCGCCATCTTGATCCGCGCGGCCTGCTCGATCTCGTGCAGCTCGTGTCGCAAGTCGGCGGTCTCATCGAGCCACTGCTGTTGCTGCTGGCGGTACTCGGCGAGTTGTTCGTGCTTTCCAACCGGCAGTTTGTCTTCCAACACGATCCCCGAGAAGAACGCCTGCAACTGGTAGAAGTCGGCCTGCAGGATTGGATCGAACTTGTGGTCGTGACATTGAGCACAGCCGATCGACAGCCCGAGAACAGCCGCGCCGACATGCCCCGTCAAATCGTCGAGGGCCATCTGGCGAGCGAGATGAATGTTCGAGGCGTTGCTCTCATCGGGCCACATCCGGCAATAACCGGTCGCAATGAGTGCCTCGGCATCGTCGGGGAACAGCTCGTCTCCCGCCAACTGTTCTTGGAGGAAGCGGTCATACGGCAGATCGCGGTTGAACGCGCGGATGACATAGTCGCGGTACTTGTAAGCTAATGGACGGGCCGGGTCGGCGTTGAAGCCGGCGGTCTCGGCAAACCGCACCACGTCGAGCCACATCCGGCCCCAGGCTTCTCCGTAATGCGGGCTGGCCAGCAGCCGTTCGACCAGTTGCTCGTAAGCCTCAGGCGATTCGTCGGCCAGAAACTCAGCGGCCTCTTCAGGAGTCGGCGGCAACCCGACCAGATCGAATTTCACGCGACGGAGCAGCGTCAACTTGTCGGCCGGTTCCGAGAAGCTCAATCCCTCTTTGGCCAGCGCCGAGAGCAAGAACGCATCGACTTCGTGCTGAGGTTGCGAACCGGTTGCTGGTCCGATGACCGGCACCGCCGGACGAGTCACCGGTTGGAACGACCAGTGATTCCGCTCGGCCTCATTGAATTTGTGCGGTTCAGCCGCCAGCGAGAATGAGGCCGCCAGCAGCACAACTACGCCAAGGAGACGAACCGATGACAACGTAAAGCAGGACATCACAGCCAGGCTCCCGCAGAAAGGAAGTGCCAAACAACGGCCGGTACTATATCGGAAGACTTTCTCGGAGCGAACCGGGAACGTCCCACTCGGTCTCAAAATGAACACGATCGAACGGACGGTTGTGTCGGTTGAGTGACCTGTTCCGGCGGATGTCACGCGTGTGTGGGTCTGTTTATACCTCGCGCGGCGAAGAATGAGGCTCACCCCATTAGCCGGAACGCGCTCGCGTCCGGTTCGAGAGACGATTGAATTCCGAACCTCTCGACACCTCATTTTCCGCCGCGCGAGGTATAGACCCCACGCGGTATAAACGATGCAAAGGCCTCAGGTGGACCCGCGCAAGGCATAAGGTGAGTGGCATTGAGCTGGCCAGTCGGTGAAGTGATGGGATTGCAGGAGTTGGGCTGATCCCGTTGACTCGAACGAGTCTCATCAGTCCAATGTCACCCAGCCCATAGGGAAGTGCCGATGAAAGTTTCGACTGCCTGACTTCGACTTGCCGAATAGCCTGCCCAACATCCCGCCCGATTCACCCACCGACTGCCTGAGGCTGCCGCATGATTCCATCACTGCCAACGTCACCCAGTCGTCGGGAGTTTCTATCTCGCACCGGGATCAGCGGGTTGTCTGGAATGGGCCTGCTCTGGGCGAACTCCCTGAGTCGCACGGCGATCGCCGCGAGCGGCGGCAAAGCAAAGTCCGTCATCCTGATCTTCAATTGCGGAGCACCCAGCCACATTGATCTGTGGGACTTGAAGCCTCACGCCACCGACACCGTGCGCGGGAAGTATTCACCGATCGCGACGAGTGCTTCCGGTGTGGAGATTTCGGAATTGCTGCCGCGACTGGCGAAACATGCTCATCGGTTTTCGATCGTGCGAACCGTCCATCACACGCACGGTGGGCATAACTCGGGGATGTATTGGTCGATCGTTGGGCGGCCCTATTCGATCGACAGCACGCTGATCAACCCGAGTCGCAACGACTTCCCGAGCTTTGGGGCATTAGCCGGTTGGCTGGCGCGGCGTGACGGTTACAGCGGCGCGTTGCCTCCCTATGTCATCACTCCCGCCCCGCATTGCGACAGCACGGTCTATCTCACGCCAGGTCAGTACGGCGGCTGCTTGGGCGCGACTCACGATCCGTTTGTGCTTAATGCCGATCCGAACTCCGCGACCTTTAGCGTCCCGAACCTTGGCCCGATCGAGGGGGTCACACAGCAACGGCGTGATGACCGTCGATCGTTGCTCGACCAGTTGAATCAACGCTGTTTGCCGATCACCGCCAATGGCTCACACGATTTCGATGTCACTCATGCCCGAGCGATGTCGCTGGCCGATTCGACTGCCATGCGTGAAGCCTTCGACCTGACACGCGAACCGGCTGAAGTTCGCGACCGATACGGTCGGCATACGTGGGGACAATCGCATCTCTTGGCGAGACGCTTGGTCGAAGCGGGCGTTCCCTTCGTGACGACCGTCAACGGGCAAAGCATCATCTGGGATACGCATCTCGACAACTTCGGTCGCTTGGAAAAGCAGCTTGTCCCGCCGATGGAGCGTGCCTTCGCGACGTTGCTCGATGATCTCACGGAACGCGGACTACTCGATTCGACGCTCGTGATTTGGATGGGCGACTTCGGTCGTACTCCGATCATCAACGCCAACGCCGGACGCGATCACTGGCCGCAGTGCTACTCAGTCGTCCTCGCGGGAGGCGGCATTCGTGGCGGTCAGATCATCGGCGAATCGGACAAGATCGCCGCCGTTCCCAAGACGCGCCCGATCACTCCGGCCGACATTCACGCGACCGTCTTCACGGCACTCGGCTACGACCCGCACGGCATTTCCTATCACACTGCCGATGGTCGCCCGGTCCCGCTCTCCGAAGGCCAGCCGATCCGCGAATTACTGTGAATTCGATAGTGAGACTTCCGTTGTCCGTGCTTTGCGGAACAGATGCCATTCCCCTGACGAGATTCCAACATGTTCTCACTCCATGATCCCGGCCACCTCTCGACCGATCGCGTCGCGCGGCGCGAATGGTTGCGCATCGGCGGCTTGAGTGCGTTGGGAGTTTCGCTGCCTCACTTGTTACGAGCGGCGGAGACTCCAGCCCTACAAGTCAGTGCCGCACCGAAGCTGTCGGGCGAATTGGGTGCGACGTTCGGCAAGGCGAAGAATGTGATCTTCCTTTGGCTGCAGGGAGGCCCGCCGCAGCATGAGACGTTCGACCCGAAGCCAGATGCGCCGGTCGAGATTCGCGGTCCCTTCAAACCGATCTCGACCAATGTTCCCGGCATTCAATACTGCGAACTGCTGCCGCGCACGTCGTGCTATGCCGACAAACTGGCCGTCGTCCGATCACTCTCCACACGCGACGACAATCACGATGTCAGCGGCTATTGGTTGCTCACCGGCTATCCCTACGGTCCCGGCAGCGCGCGACAAATCAAGCCGAACGATTGGCCCTACTTCGGCTCGATCGTGAAGATGCTCAAGCCGAGTGAGAAGTTGCCCGCGTTGTCGTCCGTC
>JAYTXB010000538.1:0-4126 GCA_043743205.1 Schlesneria sp. | reverse complement strand
GTCCTCGACGACTTTCTCGACCTTCTTGCCGGTCGCCGCTTCATACTTTTTATCGACTGCCGTTTGCAGTTGCTGCGACAGCCACGAGACCTTCGGCGTCTCTTCTATCGGTGCGGGAGTCTCACCCGGCTTCACGACTTCGGGGGGCGGCGGCGGCGGTGGATCGAGCTTTACAAAATCACCCGCGTGCAGTGTGAGCAACATTCGGTCGAGCTGCTTCTCGCTCGCCTCAAGCTGCTTCGGGTCCATCAAGCGTTTGTGAACGAGCTTTCGCAAACGATCGACTTCGGGCGACAACTGCAACATGTACGCGAGCATTCGCCACGGCAGCGGCCCGCGACTGGCGAGGTCTCCCGGCTGAGCGAATCGCAGCTTCTCGAACTGCGGCTCGTTCCAGTATTGGCGATCGTTGCTGCGCGTCGGCATTTTCTTCTTGAGAGCCTTCTTCGCGCGAATGAGATTCGGATCCTTCGTGTCTTCGGGGATTTGTTCGTACTGCGCCTTCCATCTCAGGATGCGCACGTCGTCTTCATGTGCGACGACATAGACGAAGCCTTCTGTATCGAACTGAGGTCGCCCCGCGCGTCCGAAAATTTGATGAGCCGAGCTGGGGTCGATGATCTTCTGCTCCCCCGGCTTTCCTTTCAGGAGCGACGGCAACACGACCGACCGCGCGGGGAGATTGATCCCGGCCGCGAGCGTCTCCGTGCAGACACAGATCGTCAGCAGCTTCTGTTGAAAGAGGTCCTCCACGATCCGCTTGTGCTTCGGCAGGATGCCCGCGTGATGCACACCAACGCCGCGCATCAGAAGCTGCTTCAACTTCGTCCCGGCCCCCTTCGACCATTCGAGCTTTTCGATCTCCGCGACGAGTCGCTTCTGCTGGCCCGAGGCGAGCATCGACTTCCCTTTCAGCTCTTCGGCGACGTTCCAGCATTCGTCGCGGTTGAAGCAGAAGACGAGCGCGGGAGTGCGGCGTTCGGCGTCGTCACCGGCAGCCATTTCTTCCAGATGCTCGGTCAACAGCTTGTCGGGTACCCAACGAAAACTGAGCGGCACGCGCCGGTCGAGACTCTGTACCAACTGCAAAGACCGGTTGTGAATCTTGCGACACCAACCGACAAAGTTGCTCGCGTTGCCAATCGTCGCCGAAAGCAGCAGCAGCCGGACATGCGGCGGCAAGAGCGACAGTGAGAATTCCCACACGATGCCTCGCTCGGGATCGGAGAAGTTGTGGAACTCATCCATCACGATGGCCGAGACGCGATCAAAGTCGAGGGCCGCTGAAGGTGGCAATGATGACGACGAAGAGGCTGAAGTCGAGTTCGAGATCAGACCGGTCGGACTGAGAGCGGGGATCGCGTGATCGACGACGGCGGTCGGTGCGGTTGATTCGTCGATGTCCCAGCCGAGTTGATCGACTTCGCTCGCCGCCGCGATCACGGGCACGCTCTGTCCCCTGCCATCGCTGCCCCACTCCGCGACACGCTCGGCCTCGCGATCTCGCTCGCGAGTCTTCTCGGCTTCGGCTTCTTCGTGCGCGGCCCAGTGCGAGTTGAGCAGTCGGTTCAGCAAGATTTCGGCGACGACGACGAGGACCGTGGCATCGGGGTTCACGCGGCGGTTGCCCGTCACCAAACCGACTTGTTCGCGCCGGAAGCCCCAGCGTTCGGCCGACGCTTGCAGCTCGGTGAACTTTTGCTCGGTGAGGGCGATCAACGGCGTCGTGTAGTAGATCGTCTGTCCCGTATGGAGCGCTTCATACGCGGCCGCTTCGGCGATGAGCGTCTTGCCCGTTCCCGTCGGCGCACAAACCATCACGCCGTCGTTGGCATCGAACCACGCCAGCATCGCCTCCTCTTGAACCGGGTACGGCGGATATGGCAGGGAGTCGAGATAATTCAGAGCCAGTTCATCACGGGCGATGTGCTTGGGGGTCGGTGAGTTCATCGCGGCATGGTATCGGCCGCGCGGTCGTCACTGTAGTCCGGTCGCTCCGCCGACCGGACACTCTTCCGCTGCCTCATCCCGTGACAGGCTGATGACGATTCCGAGTGCGAGCAGGCTCATCACGAGGTTGCTGCCGCCGGCACTGATGAGCGGGTGTGAGATCCCTTTCGGCGGAACCATCGCCGTGACGACCGCCACGTTGAGCATCGCCTGTCCGAAGACTTGAGTCAGCAGCGTGAAGCCCGCGACGAACGAGAAGCTGCTCGGTTCCAAGCGACTCAACATTCGCAGGCCCGTCAGATACAGGCCGCACCACAGCGCAAGCAGACTGAGCGTTCCGAGCAGTCCGAGTTCCTCGCCGATCACGGCGAAGACGAAGTCCGTATTCGCTTCGGGCAGGAAGCTCAATTTCTGCCAGCCTTTGCCCAAGCCAACGCCGAGCAACCCACCCGAACCGAGAGACACGAGTGACTGCTTCAGTTGATAAGGTGCGGCATCGAAGTCGGCCCACGTTTCGAGAAAGCCCGCGATGCGACGTTGTTGATACGGCTTCATCACGAGCAGAAATAACGACGCCGGGATTGCGACCAAAGTCCCGAGGACGAAGTTGCGCATCGGCCACCCTCCCGCGAACAGGACCAGCCCGGCTCCCGCGATCAGGAACAGGGCCGTCCCCAAATCGGGTTCGATCAAGACGAGCGGGACGATCACCGCGACCGGGATGAAGAACGGCAGTGTCCCCGCGAAGAGTCGATTCAACCGCGAGCGATTTCGTTCCAAGACCCAACACAGCATCAACGGGAGTGCCACCTTGGCCAGTTCGGACGGTTGAGCCGACACGCCCGGCAACCGAATCCAACGCTGTGCCCCCTTCACCCGCACGCCAATGCCAGGAACCAGCACGAGGACGAGTAAGAGCAGACTCAGCGCGAACAGCCACGGGGCGACATGCCTCCAGAACGCGGGCGGTTGCGACGCCGCGACGACGGCTACCAATAACCCCAGCACCAGAAACGTCAGGTGTCGCGAGAGATGAACTTGCTCGAACTCCGTCGGCCACGACGTGACGCTGGCGCTGTGCACCATCAGCAGGCCAAAGCCTACCAACAGCAGCGTCAACGACACGAAGAGTTGCCGGTGAAAGTCCATCGTCATCGAGTCCCAATCGGAGACCAGTCTGCGCCATCGGGAAAGAGAGATTCGCGATGCGTCAGCGCCCCATCGGCCTCGCCACACCGACACTTTGAGCGAAGTTGCTCAATGAGCCGCCTCGCCGCCAGACACGCTCAACGCTGCGGATCGTGTCGGTTATGACGAGCGACTTGGAAGCCGCACGGTCATTTGTGGTCCAAGTCGCGAAGCGACGCCAGCCAATAGCCGTGGGTGTCAACCCACGGTGCGGAAAGCGGTCTGGAAATTGAGCCGCAAAGCGGCGGCAGAGAATCCGTGCGAAGACCCCACGCTTTCTATCGCCGCTTTGCGGCTCAAGACAGAATTCAGACGCTCGCTGAACTGCGGGTTGACACCCGCAGCTACTGGCTACCATCGCTTCGCGATTCAAGGCCGCTCAAGCTGGACCGATCACACCGCGATCGTCTTAGCAGCCGCACGGTCGATACCGCTCGAAACAGACCGCCGGTACACTCTCGCCCCGCCAGCCGGTGGTGTTTTGAAGAGGCTTGATTCGTGCGATTGGCGAGTCGCCCACACGGATCGAAATTGAAACAGGACGGAGAGGGAGCGAATGCGCAAGGCCGAGATTCGTCGAGAAGATTTGAAGCCGGGTGAAGTGCTATGCAGCTACTGCACGGCCCGCTGTTGTCGGTACTTTGCACTCCCGATCGACAAGCCGAAGACGTGGGAAGATTTCGACCACATGCGTTGGTACATCATGCACGGCACGACTTCGATCTTCGTCGATGACGACGTGTGGTTTTTGTGCGTTCACGGTGATTGTCGCCACTTGCAGCCCGACAACATGTGCGGCATCTATCACACGCGCCCCCAAATCTGTCGCGACTACTCGACCGACAACTGCGAGTACGGCAACACCGGTTGCTACGACAAATTCTTCGAGGCCCCCGAACAACTTTGGGAGTACGCCGAAGCGGTCCTGCCGCCGAAGCCGCAACCGAGAAAGAAGCGCGGCGAAGTGACCTTGCCGAGCCTGCCGATC
>JAYTXB010000537.1:0-4892 GCA_043743205.1 Schlesneria sp. | reverse complement strand
AACGTAACGAACTCGCCCGCACCTCCCACTGGAAACAACGCAACAGACTGGCCCCGTTGAACATCAACAAACGGCAAATCTAAGACAGTCGAATTAGGCGCGCGATTGAAAAACAAGATCCTCACTGGATCGGCATTCCTGCCCGTCCTGAATTCGATTCTCAACACCAGACGGGGCAGAGTGCCGATCCGGCTTTGAGTGGATCACCTTGAGCGGTCATAAGTAAGACATTGGCCTCGTTTAATCGCGTGGGCGTTGCCCATGCGGTTAAACGGATCACGTTCGTCTGCGCGAGGTACGAGATAATTCCTGCCCCACGCCTCACTTCAACGTCTTCACTCGGACGTTTCGATACCGGACGAACTGTTTCGTAAAGTCGCCGCCGCCGTGAACTTGTAAGGCAATGCTCCCCGCGTCGGGGTGGCGTTTCTCGGTGTCCGTGAACTCCATGAAGCGGACCTTGTTGATCCAAGTTGTAATTTTCGGCGGATTGCCATCGATCCGTGCTCGCAGTTCGTTCCACTGACCGTGCTTCCAAAATGTCGGCCAGTCTGCGGGCTTGACCGGGCACGGGATCAGTGAGTTCTTGGTCTGAATCTTCGTGACATCGTCGAGAATGTCGAAGTTCTTGTGATTGATTCCTCCGGTCAGGCCCTCGCCGTAGATCCCGGCGAGATTGCCGTTGTCGTGGTAGTCAACCATGTACTGGTAGGCCTGTCCTCGCTCATTGCTCCGTAGGAAGAGGCCACTGTCGGGACCGTAGTCGTTCTTCATCTCGACGATCACCTCAAAGTTTGCGAACTGCCGATCCGTCAAAATGATCCCACCGTTGCCGGGTACATCTTGGCTCCCCACAACGGCACCTTCTTCCAACACCCACTTCCCGCCACCCGTGTGCATACTGGCACCGCTATGTCCGGTCTGAGTGCTGACATGCCAACCCTTGAGAGACTTGCCATCCATCACCACTTCAAACCCAGTGTCGTCCAACTTTTCGACGGGGAACTCGGCCGCAGTTACGGCGAATGCAATGCTGAGACTGAAACCAACGAACACACACACTTTCATCGAGGAGCCTCTTTCTGGTTTCTTGTACGGACGGACTCTACTTCGCTCGGCCAAAAGTGAGACATTTGAACGTCGCCCTGTTTCGCCAGAACAAGGGCCTGTTCAGCTTTCGCCCAGCAATCTGGCGAGGTGCAGCTACGTCTCACATCGAGCCGCGCGAAGTATAAACAGACTATTTGTGGATACGGCAATGGTCGGTCTTTATGAGCCAGATATCGGGGATATCCCTGTCGGTGCTGGCCTGGCGACATCAGCAGGGTACATCCGTTCATCACGTAGTGTAAGCTTCCAGCCTGCCCGTAATTCCCGTTAGATTACGAGCCAGCCAGAGGCTCACCCGACACTGTTCAATAGACGGCCAAGTGAGGCCCGTTCCGGCTGCACACCGCGTGTGGACGGAACTCGCGATCGTTTCATTCCCTTCGTCGGTGACCACGATGTACACGCTGCTTCCCGCCCACCAAATTGCCCTGCGCGTTGCCGAATTGGGAAGGATCATTGGCGAGGCCTATCGTGGAAAGCCACTGACAATCTTAGGGGTCCTGAACGGCAGCGTCATTATGGTGGCCGACCTAATGCGATCTGTACCAGTGCCACATCGAATCGGGTTCGTGCATGCCTCCAGCTACGGCGGAAAGGCGACCGAGGCGGGATTACTTTCAGTCGGGTTAAGCTTGCTGCCCGACATTGAAGGACGCGACGTGCTGTTGGTCGATGACATCTTCGACACAGGACGGACTCTTGCGAGACTGCTCGGCGAACTCCGCGTTTACCGACCGGCCAGCATCTGCACGGTCGTGCTGCTCTGGAAACTGGGCCGCTGCGAAGTCGAGACGACACCCGATTACTTCGGCTTCCAAATCCCGAACGCCTTCGTCGTCGGCTATGGCCTCGACTACGACGACGATTATCGCCATCTCCCCAACATCTCAGTCTTGGAACCAAGTGATCTCGTCCAACAGCCCCTCACTCCGGGCTAGGCTTCCAACGCCTCACGCTCATCATCGAGAGTTCTCGGCAAATCATTGCTTCTGGCCAGCGTCGTCGTCATCGCTCGTTTTGACGAACCGATTGAGGTCCGGCGATTCACGTGGGTACGCCGCATCAGACTGAGATTTAGCCGAGCTGATGAGGCCAGAGATATTCAGTCCACTCTCTCCTGATTTCGGTCTCTTGTCATTCGAGTGAGTTGTGGTTCCGTCTGCTTTCCTCTCCCATCTAGATGTCTTGAGACTCTTTCGTGATGAATGGATTTTGTCTTCGCCCCTCAATCTCGGAATCGGCCATTCACACAATTTGGAATGGGGCAGTTGAAGTCTCGCCAGCCGATTCGTTTCTCCTCCTAGTGGAGTCGTATGTCATGCGGCTTCCACCTACTTCTGGTGCATCGCGGGTGACATGAATCGAACGTCTCTTCGATCTCGATGTTCCTTCTCCGATGCGGCATTTCGGCGGCGGACCGATTCTCAACGAATCGGCCGCAACCGTCTTCAAGGAGAGTCCACCATGTTGTCTCGCTGCGGTTCAAGTTTTACGAAACGGTGTCGATCAAGTTCGATGCGTGCGTTGTCGCTGGCGACCTTCATTTTGCTCCTGTCGGCCTCCACACTGATGGCTCAAGGGGGTGGCATGTGCTCAGGAGGAGGCGGTGCGCGAGGAGGTAGTCGTGGAGGAGGAGCGGGTGGGACCGCTGGTGGCCAACAGTCCACTGGCATAGGACAATCCGGAGCGAACAGTCTGACGACTTCGGCCGAGTCTTTCGGGGCGAGAGCGGCCATGGCCGGGCAACAGATGCGGCAGGCCCAGCAGGCTCAGGTCGATCAAATGGCGAAGGTCCGTCGTGACGTGCAGCAGGCCGCACAGCAACGAGTCCAACTCAGAACGGTCGCATTGCAAGCTCGACTTGCTCGCGAAGAATTGCTCGCCGAAGCGGCGGCAAAAGCCAAGGCCGCGCGTCAAATTGACTCGAAGAAATCGAACTCATTCACAGCGAGTACGGTGGCCTCGACGGAGTCGCGGGCAGCGAAGTTTTCCTCTCAGTGACCAAGTGCCGGGAATCGAAAAGATTCCTGAATCAGCCCCACGGTGAAGCGATCGGTGGTTCGAGCCAACTCCCCGCATTTGTCAGTCGGCCCATTCACCGTCATCCCGGCCCATTCACGACACCCCGTGAAGTCGCTTGCAGCGACAACGAATTCCTGACCACTGCGAGCAACAGCGGGGATGACTTTCGGAGTGGACTTCCGATCGCAAGGGGCGAATGCCTTCAACCCCGTACGCGATGGTCAGGCATCCGGCTCGCCTCTCGCTCCAGTCTTCCTCGCTGATATAGACTTCTTCGAGTTGTAAATGTGTTGCAATTGAGTCAGGCCTGTTCGACTTCAGACTGAAAGCGGGTTTCGCGTCATCCGTGCCCCGGCTTTGCCATCCGTGCCATACCTCGCGCGGGAGAAATTGACGCAATCGCTGGCGACTCTACCGTAGTTGTTCACCGGCTTCGCGGGCACGATCAGTGAGGAACATTTGTGTAGTCTGTTGGGGGGCATCGGGCGTGTTGGCCGTCTTGTCATTGGTGCTTCGAGCCCGTCTGTAGTTTGGTCGCGATGGCTGGCGTATCGATCATTGGTGACGCGCGGGGAGGCGGGTTGGGCCGGTCGCTTCGCGGGATCCCGTTCAGGAGATTGCACAAGACACACCATCGCCGTCCGTGTTGCCCCCGTGAGTCCGTGTGGTCGGAGTCGAGAGGAGAGGGGAGGGGTGTGTGATGACTCGGAAACAGGTTGGCAAGTCAATCGTGCGGCGCGGCAGTTCGGCGGCGCTGGGGCCGGTTCATCCCGACGCGGCGGGGATCGACGTTCACAGCGAGTTTCATTTCGTCGCGGTCCCTGCGGAGCGCGACTCGGAGCCGGTGCGGAAGTTCGGCGCGTTCACGCGGGACTTGCAGGCGCTGGCCGACTGGTTGGCGGCGTGCGGGATCAAGACGGTGGCGATGGAGTCGACCGGCGTCGATTGGATTCCGCTGTTCGAGCTGTTGCAGCAGCGGGGCTTGCACGTGGTGCTGGTCGATCCGCGGAAGCTCAAGTCGGTGCCGAGTCGCAAGTCCGACGTGATCGACTGTCAGTGGTTGCAGCAGTTGCACACCTACGGGTTGCTGGCGGCCGCGTTTCATCCAGACGAGCAGACCTGCGTGTTGCGGGCCGACATGCGTCAGCGGGCGACGCTGGTGGAGTTCTCGGCCCAACACATCCAGCACATGCAGAAGGCGCTGACGCAGATGAACCTCAAGCTGGAGAAGGTGCTGTCGGACATCACGGGCGTGACGGGGCTGGCGATTCTCGACGCGATCCTCGCGGGGGAGCGCGATCCGCAGCAACTCGCGAAACTGCGTCACGAGCGGTGCCATCACGACGAGGCCACGATCGCGGCGGCCCTCACGGGCGAGTGGCGCGACGAGCACCTCTTCTCGTTGCGGCAGTCGCGGGAACTGTTCCGGACCACGCAGCAGTTGATCGCCGCCTGCGATGTCCAGATCGAGGCGACTCTGACTTCCTGGGCCGACCGCCCTCCGCTGGCCCCCGCCGACGCGAAGCTGCCACCGGCTCCGCTCAAACGGACGCGGCCGGGAGGAGGCGACCTCGCCTTCCCCGCACAACCGCTGCTGGAAAAAAAGGCGGGCGTCGATCTGACCCGCATCACGGGCATCAGCCACCACACCGCGCTGAAAGTCCTCAGCGAGATCGGCACCGACATGTCGCGCTGGCCGACCGCCAAGCACTTCTCCAGTTGGCTGGCCCTGTGCCCCGACAACCGCGAATCGGCGGGCC
>JAYTXB010000536.1:0-6069 GCA_043743205.1 Schlesneria sp. | reverse complement strand
AGGAAGCCGTAGCCGGGATGAATCGCCTGGACGTTGCCAATCTCGGCGGCGCTGATGATGTTCTTGATGAGCAGATAACTGCCCGAGGCTTGAGCCGGGCCAATGCAAATCGACTCGTTGGCCAACTTCAAATAGTCGGCTCCTCGATCCGCTTCGCTGCAAACGGCGACGGTTTCAATGCCCATCTCTCGACACGCGCGCAGGATCCGCAACGCGATCTCGCCACGATTCGCAACTAGAATGCGTTGAAACATACTCGGGGCAATCTCTAATGAAAGACTGAGGGACGGAGAACTGGACTAGGAACAGTGCCATCAGGCGAGCGGCAGGACAACGTTGATGAGTCATCCCTGACTAGAGTCTTCGAGTCACGGAAGACTCCTCGACGGGGGAGCAATCACGTCTTGCCGATCGCCCTCGCACGATCAACGATTGCAAGTCGAGCCAAGCTCCTGAACAACGCAAAGCTTGAGGGTGGCAGGGTCCACGAAGGCGACTCAATCACCCCCGTGGATCGGCAGAAATTATGACTCAAAATCCGTCGATGAGCGAGGATTGACGACTCACGGCCGGACGCGGAACAGTGGTTGACCGAACTCAATCGCATCACCGCTCTTCACGAGAATTGCGGTGATCGTTCCACTGACCTCCGATGGAATTTGGTTGAAGACCTTCATCGCTTCGAGCAGGCAGACAATCGTCTCCGGTGTGACGACAGAACCGACCGTGACGAATGCTGGCTCGCCCGGCGATGGCGAAACATAGAACGTTCCGACCGTTGGACTCTTGATATCGATTAGCCCGGACGCTTCAGCGGTAGCTGCCGCCGGAGTGACATGTGTGCCCGCAGTTACGGCGGGAGCAGCCACCGCGATCGGCATCGGTGCCGGAACCGCATGAACGACCTCACGGGCGCCGCGACGCAGACGCCACTGCTCATCACCGCGTCGCAAATTGACTTCACTCAGACCATGCTTCTCCATCATTTCGACCAGCTGTTGAAGCCGGTCGAGATCGAACGGAGTGTTCCCGGTGGAGCCTGCTTCTGACATACGCTTCCCTCAATCCCAGTCGAGTATTTGTTTGATTGCAGTCGGACTTCACGCGAACTGGCATTTGAAGTTTGGCGACTGCTCCCTGTTCATGCTGCCTGACCACCGCGCCGTTAGCCGACAAACAGCGGAACATCCTTCGGAAGTGAAGTGAGAACTTCGTGTCCGTCGCGAGTAACCAGCACGTCGTCTTCGATGCGAATGCCCCCCACTCCGGGGAGATAGATTCCCGGCTCGACGGTGATCGTCATGCCAGGTTTCAGGGTGTCCGTCGAAATGGGGCTAAGCTTCGGACCTTCGTGAATATCCAACCCGATCCCGTGTCCCAGTCCGTGTCCGAATTGCTTGCCGAAACCCGCTTGTTCGATGACCGATCTGGCCGCCGCATCCACGTCTTGGCACTTGGCTCCTGGGCGGATTGCCGCGATCCCCGCAAGCTGCGCTTTCAACACAACTCCGTATATGTGGGCGAGTTTGGGCGGGAGCTTACTTGTGACCAAAATCCTCGTCAAGTCACTGTGATAGCCGCGCGCACTGAGCGCACCCCAGTCGATCAGAGCAAATCCCGACTCGCGAAACGTCCGCATTCCGGCACGGTAATGAGGCCGTGCGGCGCGGTCTCCGACGGCGATGATCGGCTCGAACGCGGCCCGCGTCGCCCCGAAGCGTCTCATGCCATGTTCGAGTTCGTGAGACGCCTGTTGTTCGGTCTGATCGAGCACGATCATCGACCGCATTAGTTCAAAGCCACGTTCAGCCTGATGGACGGCTCGACGGAGTTCGGCGATTTCATCGCTGTCCTTGATTAGACGCTGTTCTTCGACCAAGCCAGCCGTCGGAACGAGCGGCAACGGCTTGAGGCTCTCCGTCAATTGGTTGTGCAGGCTGACGACCATCGACGAACTCTCGATTCCCAAGTTGGAGAGACCAAACTTAGGCAGCCACTCGGCGAGGAAGTCGTGCATCAACGTGCGGGATGTACGAATCTCAAAGGCGAGGCCGGGGCATTCATCTTCAAGCTGTGTTTGAAAGCGGCTGTCGCTGAACAAGTGCGTCCGACTGGGGCCGATCAACAGAAAGCTGTCTTCCCCTGTAAAGCCTGTCAGGTAGGAGACATTTTTGGGGGTGGTCACGAGCAAGCCAGAGAGGCCCGCTTTGCGAACGGCCTGAATCAGCTTAGTCCGCCTTGCCTGATAACGATCGCTCGACATGACTCTTCCATCTTGAGTGTGACTCGCCAGAAAAAACATGACCGTCCGGGTCAGTCCACTTCAGGAAACCGTAGCGTCAGCATGGATGTCCATCGTCTCGTAACCTCACAGAATCCCTCTCTGACGCCCCGGGTTGGTAAATCATTTCCTGCCGTTCGCCTAACCTTACGAGACCGACTTCGCCTCCGGTTCGACGGGTCTACTCGGCAGTGCTCCCAAGAGTGGGCCGAGTCTTCCGAACCGGCCGGTGTTCAACAGAACGAGGTACGCCGGGACGAGGATCGGGCGGATCACGAATGTGTCGAGCAACACACCGAATGCGAGGGCGAATCCCAGTTGACACATCCCGCGCAGCGAACCGGCCGTCAGTGACGCGAACGTTCCCGCCATGATGATCCCGCAACTAGAGATGATCCGGCCGGTCTTTGACAAGGCGTGAATCACTCCCTGTACGGGACCGAATCGTGCTTGTTCTTCCTCAATGCGAGTCATCAGAAAGATGTTGTAGTCTTCGCCGACCGCGATCAGGATCGTGAACAAGAACATCGGCACCTTCCAGTCCAGCCCGGCGAACCCGGTAGGGTCCAGCGACCAATAGAAGGTGTACGTCGCGCCCAAAGCCACCAAATAGCTGAACAGCACCGTGACCATCAGGTAGGCGCAGATGGCCGGTCTCCGCAGCAGCACTACCAGAATCAGGAAAACAACCACGACGACCAGCACGTCGATTCGAATCTGGTCGCGGTCGGTGACAGATTTCAGATCACGGATGCTCGCCGTGGAACCGGTCACAAGAATTTCAGTCCCCGCCTTGATTGAGTCTGGCAGGAGTGACCGGATCTCGGTCTCCATCCGAGTCAGGTGAGAAATGCTATCGCGTGCGAAAGGGTCCAATTCCGCCGTTAGTTCCAGACGCGTCACATGGTTGGCAAGCTGGCCGGTGCTACTCACGTAGTGTTCGAGCGCTTTGTCGAGCGTCACCTTACGAACCACCGGCTTTTTGATGTCCTGAATCGAATCGTTGCCACCGAAGGGGTGTGACACGCTGCGAATGTCGGCGAGACGCAGCTCCTTTTTCCGTTCCCCCAAAGCGACGGTCAGGTCATGTACGAGCTTCAAGCCTCCCGCGTCGTCGTCACCACGCTGTGAGAAGTCGATCTGATTGTTGTGCAAGAGGATCGTGATCGGCCCGGTCGCTCCCGCCGGGAAATGCTCTCGAACGGCCTTCGTCCCCCGCACACTGGTCGCCGTCGAAGGCAAGTCGGACAACAGGCCATAGCTGAGATGAGTGAAGAAGGTGACACCGACGATCGCGAACGGCAGCATCAGTGCAATGCTGAGCAGCCAGACGGTCATGGGACGGCGCAGCAACAGTCGCCCGACGGCATCCCACGTATTCTGCAACCAACGGACTTGCCCCAGTCGAGCCGTGAGCGATGCCGTCGGTAGCCAGCCTCCCCCAGAAGAGACACGTTCCGTTCGCATCTGTGGCCAGAAGGCCCAGCGTCCCGTCAGCCTCAGCAGAGCAGGCGTGAATGTGAGCGACGCCAGCAGCACAACAATCAAGCCGAACGAGATCGCGAAGCCCGCCTGACGGAACTTACCGAACTCAGCAAACATCATCATGCCGATTCCGCAGATGACGGTCCCGGCGCTGGCCGCGATCGCCGCACCGACCTTGGCCACGCAATTAGTGGCCGCTTCATCGAAGCTTGTTCCCCCATCCAGTTCCTCTTTGTAGCGATCGATCAGAAACAGGCAGTAATCGACGCCCGCTCCATACACGAGCACCGTGACGTAGGTCTCGGCTCCGGGGAACAAGATCGCCAGCTTGCGTTGAGCCAGCAGGATCAGCAGCGACATCGACAGCTTGACCGAAACGAACACCGTGATGAGCGGGATCAAGGCCAAGAGTGGCGCGCGATAGATGGCGATCAGCAGAAAGACGACCAACCCGATGGTCAGCGTTTCGGTCGCTTTCGCGCTGTCGCGTGCGGCCGCCTGCATGTCGCGTCCGACAGTCGCTTCACCACTGAGAGACAGTTCCAGACCGTGGGGAATGTGCTGGCGAAACTCGGCATTTTTTTCAGCGGTGTCGAGCAGCAGCTCTTGGATTTTTCCGACGATCTTCTGGTTGTTGGCGTCGAGGAAATCGGTCGTCAACTCGACGAGAACCAGAGTGGACTTGCCGTCTGCGCTGCGGATCAACCTCCCGAGATTCTTGTCGCGAAACGTCCGAACCGCCGAGATGAGTGATCGATTTCCAGCACCGACTCCGATCGGCTTGACTGCTGGCTCGACTGCGCCAACGTCACGCGGTCCAGCGGCCAATCCTCCGGCGTCCTCGGCGATTTTTAACAGACGCTCCCGGAGTTCAAACTCGCGCGTCGGGTCGTTCTCGTCGATACCGTCGTCCACCCATTCCGTGTCTTGGTCCGTCAATCCACCCTCAGATCGACTCACCACGATCACGATTCGGCTGGGGACGAGCGTCTTAGGAAAGGCGTCTCGAAACAGTTTCTCGCCCATCAGGCTCGGGCTGCTGGCGGGCAGAAACGCGAACTCTTCCGTCTGCACGACATCCCAGAGCGGGGGTGCCATCGTGGCGGCCAAGACTAACACACCAATCCATGCGACAAGAACACCAGGCCACAGCCGGTTGATGACGTTGCCGAGTTTCAAAAACATCGAAAGCAGAGCCTTCCGTCAGGGGCGAACGAACCGCCAGAGAGTTGGCGAAGCCCTCTGGCGGAATGCGAGGGCAGAATGCAGCAGGCGAGAAATTTTTCAATGGGCGTGAGCGTGGCCATCCTGTGTCACAGGAGCAGGGCCATGATTGTGGTCGTCGTGACCATGTTCGTCATGGCCATGGCCGTGACCGTGATGTGCGTCCTTTTCAGGAGCGTCTGCTGAGAAGTGAGCCAGCGAACCACAGGCTCCCGACAATTGCACGGCTCCGCAGAGGTACATGATGGTGAGGAGAGAAGTGACATAGACGGTTTTGCCGACAAAGTTCGACACATTCAGACCAAACAAGTGGTGCGAGCCACTCGCCGGGGGAGCCACCACGGCCCATACCAAAACCATGACCAACCCCATCAGGACGACGCCGATCCAGCCCCCCTTGAGCATCACCTCCCGCAGTTTGACCCAGTTGACAGCCAGCATCCAAAAGGCGACCCACGCCAAGAGCGGGGTCCAAGGCAGGACCAGCACCAACAAGGCAATGACAACTTCCCAACTGGCGGCCAGCAGGCTTTCGAGACTTTTCAACAACTGATTCATCTAGATTACATCCCGTCCGAAGTTGAATTGCTGTTTGATCGCATTGAACGGCGGCCGGAAATTTTCGTGGGGCTGATTTCTAGCCTGCCCATCAGGTTTCTTTCACTGAGATATCGCATCTCACCGCAAGAGAACCGAATCTCGCCGTTTCGTCCGCGAAAAACCTGCCCCACTCTTTCGAGTTCCACAAAATGCTAACTCCTTCACCCGTTCGCGCATGTGACCGGTCGAAGGCGTGCCGCAGAGATATCAAAATCGAATCTGCGAAGCCAGTGACCAGTCGACGTGAAGGTTTGGAGCGTGGGCGAGCACGCTCCAAACCTTCACACGATCAGCGTGTTTGGTCGGCGTCATCTGGCTGCGTTTGAGAACATGTTCGCTGAAGTTTTGTAGCTCTCCGCCATTCGTGTTGATTCGTGTGGTACATCAGCCGCAGGGCGCTAGCCCCGGTTCGATTTCGCTTAACCGGGGCTAGCGCCCTGCGGCTAATTTCTGCGGGCCAACAGGAATGGCGGAGTGCC
>JAYTXB010000535.1:0-17322 GCA_043743205.1 Schlesneria sp. | reverse complement strand
CATCGACTTGGGGACGACAAACTCGGTCGTCTCGGTGATGGAGGGTGGCGAAGTCAAGGTCATTGCTAACCAAGATGGCAATCGCCTGACCCCGAGTGTCGTGGCGTACACCGAAAAGGGAGACCGACTCGTGGGCGACCCCGCCAAGCGGCAGGCCGTCACGAATCCGAAGAACACCGTCTACTCAATCAAACGATTCATGGGTCGTCGGCACAACGAGGTTGAGTCCGAAGAGAAGATGGTTCCGTACAAGGTCGTCGGTGGGCCGAGCGAATACGTGAAGGTCGAGGTTCACGGCAAGACGTACACGCCGCCCGAGGTCTCTGCGCAGATTCTTCGCAAGCTGAAAGAAGCGGCGGAAGCCTATCTCGGTCACACCGTGACGCGAGCCGTCATCACGGTTCCGGCCTACTTCAACGATGCTCAACGCCAAGCAACCAAGGACGCCGGTGAGATCGCCGGTCTCAAGGTCGAACGCATCATCAACGAGCCGACGGCGGCGGCCCTCGCCTACGGCTTGCAGAACAAGAAGAACGAGAAGATCGCCGTCTTCGACCTCGGTGGTGGAACCTTCGACGTGTCGGTCCTCGAAGTTGATAACGAACTCGTTGAGGTGCTCAGCACGAACGGCGACACGCATCTCGGTGGAGACGACTTCGACGAAGTCCTGATCAAGCACATCGCCGACAAATTTCAGGCCGAACACGGCATCGACCTCCGCAAGGACGCGATGGCGTTGCAGCGGCTGCGTGAAGCGGCCGAGAAGGCCAAGAAGGAACTCTCGGGCCAGCAGTCGACCGACATCAACCTGCCGTTCATCACGGCCGATGCCAGCGGAGCGAAGCACCTTCAACTGACCGTGACGCGCGCCGAGTTCGAGCGGATGGTCGATCATCTCGTCGAGCGTTGCCGTGGTCCGGTGGAGAATGCTCTGCGAGACGCCAAGTTGTCGCCGAGCCAGATTGACGAGGTCGTGCTGGTCGGTGGATCGACTCGCGTCCCGATGGTTCAAGAGTTCGTCAAGAAGATGTTTGGCGGCAAGGAACCTCATCGCGGCGTGAATCCCGATGAAGTGGTTGCGATCGGCGCGGCCATTCAGGGCGGCATCATCTCGGGTGACGTGAAGGACATGGTGTTGCTCGATGTGACGCCACTGTCGCTCGGCTTGGAAACCGAAGGTGGCGTCTTGACGGTCCTCGTCGAACGCAACTCGACGATCCCCGTGACGAAGAAGGAAACGTTCTCGACGGCTGCCGACGGTCAAACGGCGGTGACGATCAGTGTGTTCCAGGGCGAGCGTCCGATGGCGCGCGACAACCGCATGCTGAATCAGTTCAACCTCGAAGGGATCCTCCCCGCGCGTCGTGGCGAGCCGAAGGTCGAAGTCACATTCGACATCGACGTGAACGGCATCCTCAACGTCAAGGCGAAGGATCAGGCGACGGGGAAAGAGCACTCGGTGCGGATCGAGAATTCCAGCGGACTCGATACGTCCGAGATCGAGCGGATGAAGAAGGACGCCGAGTCACACGCGGCCGAAGACAAACAACGCCGTGAGTTGGCGGAGGCCAAGAACAAGGCTTCGATGTCGGTCTACGAGACCGAGAAGGTGCTGAAGGAACACGGTGCGAAGCTCGATGCCGCCTCGAAGGCCGCCGTCGAGGCAAGCATCGAAAAGGTGAAGACCGCCGAAAAGGGAACCGATGTCGCCGCCATCAACTCGGCCGTCGAGGCTCTCCAACAAGCCAGCTACTCGCTCGCCCAGCACGTTCAGGGTGCAGCAGGTGGAGCCACTCCCGCAGAACCGGCCAGTGACGCGAAGCCCGACGACGGCGTGATCGACGCCGAGTTTGAAAAGAAGAGTTGAGTCCAATCGTATAGATCAAGGAGTGCCTTCAGGCAGACATGGGTGACGGGAGCGGTGTCAACGATGCTCGTGGTTGCTGCGCTGTTTGTCGTCTACGTGGCTCGGTACTTGAGCAGGTTTCGGATCAATACACCTCTTGATCTAAGGAGCAAGCCTATGGTCACAGTCATCAACACCAATACTGTTGTCTGTCTTTACGACTTTGTCTTTGCTGTTGGAGCGAGCATTGCTGCCAACGCCCTGTCTGCCTGAAGGCACTCCCGTTATCTCTGGTTCCCAAGCCCCAGCTTGGGGACTGGCTTTCCTTGAAGCTCCAGCTTCGAGGACTTCGAGTTGATGACCGACTTCAAACGCGAAGACGAAGCTGGAGCTTCAAAGACGGGCTTTCCCAAGCTGGAGCTTGGAAACGAGACTACGATTCGAGACTACTGAACGACGACGCTCTCTCCCGCCTTGGAGGATGGGCACTCCTGTCCGTCCTGTTTTCTCTGCTCTCCCCAATCTGATTTACGATGTTTCTCAAGGCAAGACGGCCTAGAGTGGCCATCCTTCGATGATCGTGGTACGTCCCGTCAGCACTTGGTTTGAAGGAGTTCCAGCATGGCTTTTCGTCCCGACAAACTCACCGTCAAAGCTCAAGCAGCGGTCCAGTCGGCGCAGCAGTTCGCGGAGTCGCAGGGACATCCGCAACTTCTCCCACTCCATCTGCTCAAAGCGTTGCTCGACGAGCAGCAGGGCATCGTCCGGCCGTTGCTGGAGAAGATCGGCATCCAAGTCAGCCAACTGCGCGGGATCGTCGATGCCGATTTGAACAAGCTGCCGCGCGCTTCCGGCGGTCAGGTTGGGGCGAGTCCCGCCGCGATGCAGGTGTTGGAGAAGGCTCAGCAGCAGGCGGACGCGATGAAGGATGCCTTCGTCTCGACTGAGCATCTGTTTCTCGCGCTGACACAGGTGGACGATCAGGCTCAGCGAGTCTTGAAACTGAACGGCGTCACCGAGTCTGACGTGATGAACGCCCTCAAGTCGGTTCGCGGTTCGCAAACGGTCACCGATCAGAATCCCGAGGACAAGTACCAGGCTCTGGAGAAGTACGGCAAGGATCTGGTGGCGTTGGCACGTCTCGGCAAGATCGATCCCGTGATCGGCCGCGATCAGGAAATCCGCCGAGTCATTCAAGTGCTGTCTCGCCGACGGAAGAACAACCCGGTCCTGATCGGAGACGCGGGCGTGGGCAAGACGGCCATCGTCGAGGGGCTTGCCCATCGCATCGTGCAGGGCGATGTGCCGCAGAACTTGAAAGAGAAACGCGTTGTCGCGCTCGACATGGGAGCCCTCATTGCCGGAGCCAAGTATCGTGGTGAATTTGAAGACCGTCTGAAGGCCGTTCTCAAAGAGGTCTCCGAAGCGGAAGGCCGAGTCATCCTGTTCATCGACGAACTGCACACGGTTGTCGGAGCCGGTGCGTCCGAGGGAGCGATGGATGCGGCGAACCTGCTCAAGCCGGCGCTCGCTCGCGGCGAACTTCACTGTGTCGGTGCGACGACGCTCGACGAGTACCGCAAGTCGATCGAGAAAGACCCCGCCCTCGAACGCCGCTTCCAGCCGGTGCTCGTCAACGAGCCGAGCGTCGAAGACACGGTCTCGATCCTGCGCGGACTCAAGCCGCGTTACGAATCGCATCATGGCGTGAGGATCACCGACGACGCCCTGATCTCGGCCGCGACCCTCTCCGACCGCTACATCAACGACCGCTTCCTGCCCGACAAGGCAATTGACCTCGTCGATGAGGCGGCGAGCAAGCTGCGCATGGAGATGGACTCGATGCCGGCCGAGATCGACGAGGCGACTCGGAACCTGACGCGCCTTCAGATCGAAGCGGCCGCCCTGGCGTCGGAGCCGAGCGCCGACAGCAAGGCCCGCCTGCAAGACCTCCGCAAACAGATCGCCGACCGCGAGGAAAGCGTCAACGCGCTGAAGACGCGCTGGCAGGTCGAGAAGGAGGCCCTCACCGGCATTCGCCCGCTCAAGGAAGAGATCGAGAAGCTGCGCACCGACTACGACCATGCCTTCACGCAGGCGCAGCGCACCAACTCGAACGACGATTTCGTGCGCGCGTTCGATGTCGAAAAGAAACTGAAGGACGCTCAGCAGAAGCTGCTCCTCGCCGAACAAAAGGCCACGGAAGTCGGCGGCGATGACGGCCAGCGGCTGCTGCGTGAAGAGGTGACTCAAGACGACATCGCCAGCGTCGTCAGCATCTGGACCGGCATCCCGGTCTCGCGCATGTTGCAGACCGAGAAAACGAAGCTTCTCGAAATGGAGGACCACATCCACGAGCGGATGATCAACCAGTCCGAGGCGGTGACGGCCGTGGCCAACGCGGTCCGGCGATCTCGCTCCGGCTTGCAGGATCCCAACCGGCCGATTGGTTCGTTCATCTTCCTCGGCCCCACCGGCGTCGGCAAAACCGAGCTGTGCAAGGCGCTGGCGGCATTCCTGTTCGACGACGAACGAGCGATGGTCCGCATCGACATGAGCGAGTTCATGGAGAAACACTCGGTCGCGCGCCTGATCGGTGCCCCGCCGGGATACGTTGGCTACGAAGAGGGTGGCAAGCTGACCGAGGCCGTGCGCCGCCGACCGTACTCCGTGCTGCTGCTCGATGAGATCGAGAAGGCTCACCGCGACGTGTTCAATGTGCTGCTGCAACTGCTCGACGACGGACGGCTCACCGACAGCCACGGCCGAACGGTCGACTTTACGAACACGATCGTTGTGATGACGTCCAACATCGGCAGCCAGACGATCATGGACCTCGCCGGGAAAGAGGACGACGCCGAGATCTCCCGCCGCGTGATGGCCGCTCTCCGCAAAGAGTTCCTTCCCGAGTTCCTCAATCGAGTCGATGAAACGATCGTCTTCCACCCGCTGACGAAGCACGAGACTCGCCAGATCGTCGATCTGCAACTGGTCCGTTTGCAGAAGCGTCTCGAAGACAACGGCTTCACGCTGGTTGTCACGGATGCCGCCAAGAAACAACTCGCCGAGGAAGGCTACGACCCGGTGTATGGTGCTCGCCCGCTCAAGCGAGTCATCCAGCAACGCCTCCAAAACGAACTCGCCAACGCGATCCTCGGCGGCGAGTTTGAGGAAGGCTCCCGCATCACGATCGACGTGCAGAACGGAGACTTCACGTTTGGGAGTGCCACGTAACGTCCATCGCGTCTCCTCGTTCCCAAGCTCCAGCTTGGGAACGCCCACCACCAAGCTCCGGCTTGGTGTGACGAACAGACCGTGAATCTCGGAACCCGCGAAGCTGGAGCTTCAAAGACGGCGTTCCCAAGCCGGAGCTTGGGAACCAGAGCAAAGTAACGGTCTGTCGAAAGGGTCGGAGGATGGGCACTCTTGCCCGTCCGTCTTCGCTTTTCGATCCAGAAGACGGGCAGGAGTGCCCATCCTACGAGCTCACGGTCGCGTGATCGTGACGGTGTTGCTGCCAGCGACATTGCCGGTGGTGAGTTTCACGAAGACCTTGAACGACCGGATCGAGAGCACTGACTGACAGACGGACTGAAAGTGCTGACAGATAGACTGGGAGCATTAACAAGCACGGAAGGCAAGTATACGGATGGAGCAAGCAGCGTGCTTGTGAGCGCTTCAATGGGGCCGTGCTTTATGAGCACGGAAGGCCGCCTGCATTCCAAGTCTTGATGCGGCAGGCGGTTTGGGAGGCATTTGCGAGGGGGCGTGGATTTACACATCGGTTGAACGGCATCTTGTAGACAGGCTCCTCGTAGGGCATTAGCGTGGTTGGGGTTAGTTGCTTCGAGAGGTCGCCGGTGGCTACGCGGCACCGGACCTCTCGAAGTGGGTTCAAAGGTTCGATTGGGTAGTTTCTTGACGAATTGCCAAACAACCAGCAGTCGGGCCAAGAGGTTACCGTCGAATGGGCACGAATGCGAGTTCCAAGTCCATTACGGTAAAAGAGCAACACTGAGACTTTGCGGTTGGTAATCTCGTCAACTTGGTTCTTCTGACTCACGGCTCGCCCCATAACCTGTCTGTCGTTGCTGTCGGAGGCGTGACCTCCACAATCTGTCCCTCATGGAATTCTGGGCGATGCGAGGCCACGACCACTCCCCCGAGTCGCGGGTCGTACACGGCGATGGCTCCGGCTGGCGAGCCATGCAGCTTGTGAAACGCCACTCCGTACCGCCAGATGGGTGCTCGGCCTTCGATGACCACCAACGCCCCGCGCGGAATCGGCGGCAGTGGTGGCAACGGCTCGGCGGGCGTGATCGGATGCTCGACGCCGATGGAGTAGAAGATGGTGGAACTCAAGGGGCCGGTCTGGTTCATGGGACGAACTCCAGTCTGGTGAATGGCCCGTAGGCGGATCGCTCGCAGAGAGGATCGACGCGCACGGTGTTGGGGTAGTTGGGGCCTTCCTGGTCCTCGCGGATCGCCCGCCACACGAGCAATCGCCAATCCTCGACCGAGACAAGATAGCGGTCTGTTGTGCGACCGGGCTTCAGCCAGCGGAGTCCGTGGCCGACGTTGAGGTGCTCATGCTTGTCGAGCAGTTGCGGTGACGACATGCGCGCCAGAAAGCGGAACGGTTCGCAGTCCGCGAGCTGGCTGAGATTGTCCCAGCAATCGGACCACGCTCGGCGCGAGAGGAACGGAACCAACTTGATTGGCTGGCGAACCTCGTCCAGAAACAGCAGTCCGATGGCCGACAGCGTGACCTGATTGCCGTCCTGCTCAATGAGCGGTTCGAGTGGCGAACGCTCGTCAAACGGAACCGCCGCATTCCAGTCAGCCAGAGTCATGGCCGACTCGCGTTCGATGCGCTCGAAGAGGGACTTGAAGGTTTCAAACCGTGAGCGACTGAACTCGACCGGCAACGGCGGGAGTTCGAGCAGCGTGGTCGATTGCTCGAAGATGTATCGGCAGGGGACTTCCTTGAGCATCCCGATCAGCACTGTGTACGGCACCAGTGCCTTGAAGCCGCCGGTCGGATTGAGCACGACGTTGGCCGGTTGCCCGCTGACCGGCGCGTGATAGTTGTGGATCTCACGCAGGCAGAGTTTGGTGAACTCGACCACGCCGACGCGCCGGAACTGCTCAGCGTCATCGACCTGCAAGCCGTTGATCGGTTCCGTGACCACCTCCAAGCCGCGCCAATGCCGACGCAGATACCAGTCTTGATCCAACTCAGCTTGGTCGCCATGGCTTGGTTCCACGGATTCCGCGAAGCACGAGTTCCAAGATCACTAGTCGATTCCAGCCATCAATCCAAGTCCGCAATGTCGGCCGGAGCCGATCGAGAGCGGGCCGGGGACTTTCACGCCGTTGTTGAATCGAAGTCTCAAATGAACGGCGGTGTGATTGAGTAAGTGGCTCGGTCGAATGTAACCCGTCGGTCGTTTCTGGCGGTCGTACTTATGAGCGGACAGGGCCTTCGGGAAATACGAGAACGCGCTCCATTCAAACTCGCAGGCTTGCTCGATGCCGGATTGTTGAAGGGCCTTTTCAATCAGCTTGTGAGTCTTCTCTGGCTTATGGTCGTCGTGGCCGGGGAGAATGACCGGAGTGAAACTTGCCCATGAGTTGGCAGCGCGCGTGTACGAATCGCGAACGCCGTCCTTGGTTCCGGCGCGAACACGTTCAAGGCGCGTACCGGGCGGCAGCGTCGTGCCGGGCAGAGGCTTGAGCTCTTCTCCTGCAAGTTGCTGGCTCAAGTGTTCGAGCCAGGCATCATCGCCGAGCGGTGCGATAATCATGACTCGGCGAATCGACGGGTCGGTGTGCTCGTGGCCGATTGATGGCAAGGGCACGAATGAAAACTGCGAATGAAGTTTGTTCGCAGCCTTGTCCTCATCCGATTGGTGACCGGCGACATACGAGCGAAGCCAGTCCTCGAACGTGTAGTCTCGCAGGTCAGTCAGATAACTAATCAAGGCGGCGCGTTGAAGTGGCGGCTATTGTCCATTCGCCATTGTGCAGCGAACAGCATGACGTAGCGTTCCTCGGTTGTGGTCGTCTCGAATGCACTTTGAGCGATAGACGGTTTTGATTCCGCGTAAGGCTAGTTCGCGCGGGAGTGGCTCGTTTTGATTGAGGGCATCCATTGCGAGAAGTGATTGAAGTGTGGTCAGCGAAATTGCGGAATCCCAAATTGGCCAAGTGAAGGACTCGAACTCGCGGTCGATCAGCGCGAAGCAGCGTGTCTCAAGTTTGCGTCCTGATGGTACGCACGGGAACAGCGGCAACGATTCAAAAGCGAGCCAGACCGCAGCGCGGACGCATGAAGCACCAGCATCAGTCGGTGCGATCGCAGTAAGAGCACCCAACGCTTCGGTGGCAGGATCCCAGCCTAGCGAATGAAGTTTTCGATCCTGATAAAGCCACGGTCCTGATAAAGCTTCAACGAATGCAGCCTCGCAATTGGCTCGCAGCTTGAGGTTCCGCTTCTTTCTAGGTTTCTCGCCGTCGGCGTCAATCGACGTTGCGAGCCGCAGTGCCGCCGACAAGAAACTCTGGTTTCCCGCCGTCAAATGGAATGCAGTCGGCTTTACCTTAATGCCCTCTTTGGTCTTGTAAGTGATGAGGTCACAACCGAACGCAGATAGGAAATCAGCGACATCACGTGACTTACCGGTTGCAGTTTTCTGTGTCTCAGTAAGTTTGTCACGAAACACCTCTGGGACCATTTTTATGTCATCGCTCATCCGAAGGAATTCCGCTTGCGAGCGACCACAAAGGAACTGGACCACACGGACGGCCAGTTCTTCACAGTTTTTGACACCATGCATCACATGAAGAATCGGATGCCAATCGGAGGTTTGTTTCCAACTGAGAGCAACCGTTCCAAGTTCACTTATTTGCGAGCAAACGCGCAGCAGGCCGAAGGCGGCCATTGCGCCGATGGGGCTACTGCCGCAAAGTCCGTTCAAATCGATGCGTGTCATCGCGATGGCTCCTTTTGAGTCGCCGTCTGTTCGAGATGCGACTGCCGTTGATCGGCGAGACGCAGCAGCGTTTCAAGAAATGCGACTCCCCACGGACCGTACTTGTGGACCATCTGCCAGAAGAGGTCGGTCCAACCTTGATCGAGGTGATAGAGGCGATGATCTCCAGTGGTTTGGAAATGCAGCGATGCCTTCGGATCACGAGCGTGGTCGAACGGGAGCACTTCCAGCGAATCGTCGATCAGAGCGGGCTGAAATGGGCGACCTCGTCCGTGGTGTGTCCCGATCAAGAATCGAATCAACGCTTGGTCTCGAGCCTGCACCAGCGAACTCTTGTTGTTGTCGATTAGCGCGACTGACGTGGATTCATGACGGAACCCAGGGGGAAGGCCCGAACGCTGAAAGGATCGCTGAAACGCGACTCGGTCTCGTGGGTCGAGTCCCGACTTCGCCAAGAGCTGGCCACGAGCAGCACTGATTTCGTCGCCGTGCAACATGATCTGGAAGCGATACTCAGCCTTGCCGATATCGTGCAGCCAACCGGCAAGCGCCAGATCGTCAATGAAGTTCGACATACCAATCGCAGATGCGAACCGCCGCGCGAGTTCGCTCACCGCGCGGCAGTGATCTACAAGAGACACCCAAGCTCCCGCAGCCACGACGCACGACGTGCCGTCGTCGTCTTGAGTGGAATCAGGCATAACATCCGCCAGAGGTGCGTCATCTCCGGAACCAAACAGGCGGCGGAGTTCCACGAGCGAGAGGCGTTGCCGACTGCTAACGATCCACGCACTGTTGTCGGCATATCGCAACGGCCTAGGGAAAGACATCGCATGGCAAACGGCAGCGAAAGCGATGGGGATTTGAGGCCAGTCGCGAATGATCTGCAAGCAAATATTGAAGTTTGGCTTTTCATCAATATCGTCGCCAAATGATGGCATCGCCGCCTTGAGCCGAGTCAACAACAAAGCCCCATTCACTTCGGTCTTCGGAGCCCATGAACGAACGACAGAGAGATGCAAGCGGAGTGCTGCGCGGCCGTGAGCGAGCAGTTCGCAGGGATCGCCAATGTCCGCGACTTCGTCTTTGCATTCCGGGTTCCAGCCGAAGCGGTCGTAGCCACACCATTGAGTCGGAACGATCAACGTGTCTCCGGGGAAAATGCCTTCGGATGTGACCAGCTTGCTGTTCTCGGTCCCACGCCAGCGAAGCACGAGCCGTTCAGTCTTCTTGTATCTGTCACGGAAATCATCGTCACTCTGCGAGACATCTCCTTCGACATCCGTCAGGTCCGTCAACAACCGCGATCGGACGCCACTCAACTGTTTCAGCCACGCCTTCGCGATGTAAATGGGAATGGGAAGAGCTTCGATGCTGGATGGTGGGACCCTGGCGACTGTTTGGACGTAGCGGTCCAACTGTTCCAGCTCAAGTTCTTGTCCGTCGTCGGTGAGCAGGTCCGCTCGCCAGACAATGTGAACGTCTGCGGGTCCACTCTTCTTCCCGTGCAGAAACAGCGAGACATCGGGATCGGCCGACGGCGTTGGACTTGTCTGACACCAAGTCTCGACATGCGATGGCAACATGACGGGCGCGTTTTGCCGGGGCGATGCGAGTCCAGCCAATCGGTCTTTTGTCTCGGCAACGACTTTGACGAGGAGTTCCTCTTCGCTGGCCTGCTTGTCTTTCTTTTTCGCATTCTTCTTACGGGCGTCCGCCAGCAACTTGGCTTGAAGCCCATCGCGATAGGCACGGTCAGCGGCCTTCAACTTCAGGATGCCGAAATCGACGACACGCTGTTGCTTCGTGCCGCTGGCGACTTCGTTCAAGAAGTCCCACGTCCCCCGTATCGAGTCCCCGTAAACGGGATCTTCCACCGTTAGCGTGTCCTTGCGAACTAACACCACCGCATTTGATCGTTGCCGTTGTCCCAACCGATCCAGCCGCCCGAAGCGCTGTCGCAGGGCATCCAATGGTGCCGCTTCGGAAATCAGGGCGTCAAAGTCGAGATTCGCTCCGACCTCGATCGTCTGTGTCGCGACAACGAACAATGGGCGATCTAACGCATCGCTTGTCGAACGCCCCGCCTTCATAAACCGCAACCACCCGTGTTTCGGTGACGTCGCCGAATTGTCGGGCGTTGGTTGGTTCGTCGTGCTTTGCGGAACGGTCGCGCGGTAGAGCAACTCATCTCGGTCGAATGGTCGGATGCGGCCAGTCAAAAGAATGGCATAAGCGAACGGGACTTCCCGACCGGTCACTGGATCAAGTGTCATCTTCGATTCGAGAAGTTCAAAGACCCGTCGCGCAGTGGCAACACGATTCACGACGATACCGATCACTTGAGCGGGCGAGACATCTTTCGGTGGCTCGGTCGTCCCTTTCTTAGCCCGCCCTTTCTTGGGAAGCGGAACCTCGCCGACATTGCCAGCCACCAATTGAATGGCTTCCGCAACGAGGGCTTTGGCAAACGTCTCGCGGTTCATTTCTTCGGCATCCTTCTCAACGGGAACCTCGACGAGCCGCGCGATCTTTTCGGCTTCCAATCGAATTTTCAGCACGGGATGCGACAGGTCTTCGCTCGACAACTCAAACGGCTTCGCGCCGTCCGGCGGTGTCGCGGTCATTTGAACAACGCGCAGCGGACGCGGGATGACGACTTCGGCCCAGGCCCGGCCACCGTCCTTGGTCATGAAGTCGCGAACCGCTTCCAGCGTTTCAACGAACGGCTGTGAGATGTGGGCCTCGTCCACAACAATCAAGCTGTCGTGCGCTATCAAACCCGCGTGGATCGGTCGTTGAAACTCGGTGACGCCGTAGCCACGGAACAATAGCCGAGAGCCGACTTGATCGACGGTCGAAACACAAACAGTGGGTTGGGCCGGTGACTTGGCCCACACGTCGTCACGGTAGATGCCACCGCGCATCATCGCGACGTGCAGCGGGTCGTCGAGCAATGTGTCTCCACCAAAGCTGCGCAACCGCTCGGCAACGTCCTTCAGAATGCCCGACTGAGCTTCACGAAGCTTGATTGCGATCTTGTTCGCGCGGTCGAATGCCTCATCGACCACGATGCGCCGGTCAACGACAAAGAAGATGCGAAGCGGTGCAATTCGGTCGGCTCCGCGATGCGCTTCGGCGGCAAGATGAAAGATCGCGATGTCGATGATTGCCGTCTTTCCTGCGCTTGTTGGCAATGCGACAACTTCGCCAGGAATCTCCGGCCACGGCGAAGTTGTTCCACCGAGAACTCGTTCCGCCAAACTTTGCTGCCACGGAAATGGATCGACGCCATTCAGCTCGCGAAAGAACTCTGGAAAGTCGGCGGCGTTCATGCGTGCCTCCGTCTTTTCATCTCAGCATCAATCGGACGGCATAGTCCCATGCCGAAGTACCGTCCGGCTCCAACGATCACCGGCCCATTGATGGGCTGGTCGAACTCGATGACAACGTGCGCGCGCAATCGCGGCGGATGCCCCTGTTCGTCGTGGCTGTCGAGACGGTAGCGCCCCTTGGAGAACCGACACGCGATCAACTTTCCTTTGGTCGAAAGCGTGGGAAAGTTGTGGCTCGGTGGGACTCTCAGAAGCGAAGAGAACTCGGTGACTTGAACCGCACGCGGCCGAGGCAACCCAATCAATTGGCAAGATTCGGCGACGATCTCTTCTGCTTCCGCTGAAATCAACCTGCGAGGAAAGCGACCGAAGATGAATGGCGTGACGGTGGCCCAACAACGAGCGGGACCAAAGTACAGTTCTTTAGGTTCCAGCGACCGCAGCACGTTGTCTGGCGGAGCCGCGTCAATCGACCAAGTGCCAGCGTGTCCTATCTTCAACTGAGGCACAGACTGACGAAGCAATCCGTCCAAAGCCATCAGTACCGCCCGGCGATCGGCTCGACTTGCCTCGCGCGGCAGCACGACAGCAAATCCCTTGACGTCACCATCCGCGTGCGGATGCCCAACATGCGCGAGTGGCACGATGGCCATGTGCGGCGTCTCGCTGGGACACCGATTCGATTGATGCCCGGTCACGATCTCAGGCAGTGCTGTTTGGTTCGAGTGACACATCAACGCATCTCGCACCGCTGTCGTCAGCAACAAACTGACTTCGAGCGGGAAGTATGCCCGCGTTCGTTTCCTACACACGAACCAATCACTGGCGTCTCCAAACACCGAATTGATAAGGCCGGTTGAGCCTTCGTTGGAAACACGGACGTAGCCTTGAGACAGTCCTGACGGTGGCTCGATTCGTCGAACACGTTCGACGGATAATTGAAATGCATGCTCTAAATCTTGAAGTCGGCCCGGAGACGCGATGCGTAGAACACGCTTTGCCGCTTCATTCTCGCGAGCCGGACGCCAAGTCGCCGCAGGGGGGACATCGCAGACCGCAACGCGCACGAGCGATGATGAGTGGCCGAGATACGTGACGTTCTCGACAAGACGTGTCAGTGCGGCACGATGTTCTGTCGCCTTTTCCATGTCCGCGTCAGGCCAGCAAAAAAACGTAACGGGATCATGCGGAATAAAAGTTGGAAAGCTTCGCTCTTGACGCTCCCTCCTGAAACCGCTTCCTTCAAATGCTGGCGGGTGAAGTTTCTTCTTTCCCTTCTTCAAGACGAACTGCTCGTTGTCATAGTTTACGGGCACAAACACCGTAGCCTGCTCGCGGAAGCTGCCGTCTGAAGCGACAATTTCAGGAGCGCCAAGTAACTCCAGCCAAGTAAGCGCTGCACGCTCATCGGCAAGTTGATCTCGTTCGGAAAAAGCAGCGACCAGCGCCGCAAACAACCGCTGCGGATGCGGTGGCCATTCGACAATTGATCGTTCCTCGCGATTCGACATGACCGCGCTACCCGTCAAAAACTCGACTTCAAGAGAGAACATCATTCGCCCTCCCCTTCAACGACTCCACTTGCCTCACGGCTCTTGCGTACGAGTTCGACGAGTTTCTGACTCGGCTGGAGCGTCAACGCCTCCCTTGGCCATTCCAAGCCGATGTTTTCGGCCGTCGAAACCGCAACGGACTGATTCAATAGCTCAATGGCTTGAGCGGTCGTGAGTGTGTACTGCGGCTTGGTCTTGGCCGAACGGACAATCTCAAACGTCACGTCATCGTCGGAAGGAATCAGGTCGCACCGCGACCGCAGGAAGTAGCCTTGCTCACGCTGCAACGTTATCGCTACCAAACCAAGCGCCGCCAAAACGGTGCGTGCTGCGTGATTTCGTTCTGAACTGGCTGCCACGTTGCCGTTCGGAAACTGCAAGCGACGCAGCGCAGCCAAGGACAAAACCGTTGTCTGCTGAGCGTAGTCGATTGTCACGCCGCCTGGAGCGATTTCGCCCTTCTTGGCCTGCACGCTCTCACCTTTCAGTACGTCGGACACAGCGACGTTATCCTTGTACCGAACCAAGTCCGGAACGACGTTGCTGTGATTGAGCGCAGAAGGTTTCCCCTTAGTTTCTTTGTTCTTTCCATACTTGATCGGCAAACCATCGTCGCCACGTTTCGCCATCGACTCATCTGTGGTCCAGTCACCGTTCTCATCCTCGAAAACATCGCCCGTTCGGATTCCAAGTGGATCAATGCGACTGCTGGTCCGGACTCCAAACGCTGTTCCGATACCAACGATCTCCGAGACGATTGCGCGAGCGAACTTGTTGCCAAGCCCGCCTTGACTGCCGGTCGAGTCCCAAGTGCCGAAGATCAACGCCGTCGGACAAAGCCTGAACAGAGCCGTCGCGCTCCGCAGATTGGCCGCTTCAAAAGCCCGGCCATCAACGGTCTCGCGAAACCTCACACCATCGAGTTCGCTGTCGCGAAAGATGGCGTCCGCAATTCGATGCGGCGCGTCCAACGCCGTGATCCTTCCGATATCCGGGAAGTCATTGAATTCCACAGAGAGCAACGGAATTTGGAGACGCCGGGTGTCACCAATCGTCTCGTTGCACGCCGCAAGCAGTGCCTGTTCCATCCGATTCGCCTGCGATTGCACCGAATCCAACAACACGCACTTCACGTCCTGACCGTTGATCCGCCGCGTCTCAGTTGCATAGACACCACCCTGATACGTCGGCGGAAACACTTTGTCTCCCGGATCACCAGCCGGCTCCAACCGAGTCACCTGCCGAATGGCAGCGGCGTTTTCGCGAACCGCTTCTTGCAAAATTCTTAACGTCAGCGGTGCTGCGATTCCCTCAACCTGTTGCATGTCGCTCATTTCATTTCTCCTGGTTAGATGCCTTAAAATTACCGGTTCTTCTACAACATAAGAATGACCGCAGGCCGAGTCGGATCGGTGGACCATTCTCGATTGTCGGCCAACTGACCGCGCAGAGTGCTGAGAGCCAATGGTGATGCCGCTGTGCCATCGTTCGATTCAAACGGCAAGGCACACAGTTCTGCCAGTCGATTGTGTACGTCTCGAAGAGGTTCGGATCGAAGTGCCGCTCGATACTTCTCGACCTCATTCGTGGTTTGATCAACTACGGTTCGACGATTGACGACATAGACGAGGCGACGCGGAACTTGCTCTGGATGCTGGGCAAGTGCGATCAGCCAAACTGCCACGACCGATGTCTTGCCGAGCCCCGTCGGCAAGCTGCATGTGGCGGGAAACTTTCCCAAACTGAACCAATCTCGATACAGCGTCTCTTGCCACGGAAACGGTGGATTGCCCGTCAGATTGTTGAAGTCTTCTTCAAAACTCATTCCTTCCTCCTTCAATGGCACGCTTTCATTCCAAGGCTCGCCACCAGAAGCGGAGGATGCCTTTGAAGCTGGGCAGCCGAAACTCGGCTTGCTGTTCTGCTCCACCACAAAACATGGGGGTGGTGATCCGGTAGGTGGCTCGGATCAGGCTGTTTTCCATGCGGTCGCTGGTCATTTCTCGGCGGTCTCCATGCGTGTGGGGGCTGAATGATACAAGGCCGTTTTGGAATATCGACCCAGTTGGCGATCGCGGATGTGACGAGGCAGAAAATCGTGTGGCCGATCACGGCCATGTTCTGCCGTGTGCGGGACACGACCATGTTGGATGGCAACTGCAGGCCGCAATTCCAAGAGGAGGCCTGCGGTCGGGCGTGTACGGCGGGGTCGGGAGGCTCGTGCCGAACCGAGCGTGACGGCTCGCGCGACGGCACTCGGCGGGGCGAGGTGATCGCCGTGTCTTGGGTGGGACACTGGGATCGGCACATCAACAACTGGCGGCACCCGGCTCACCAAATCCCGACAGTGATTGGATGCACCGGCGCTGAGGCGAACGGCAACAAATAATTTCCCCGTAGCTGCATTCGCCAGAGTGCGGGGTGATGTGTGATCGACCGCGTTCTGGCGAACGCAGCTACGGTAAGACGAGACCTGCCGTTCGCCTTAGCACGTCACGGGTACTCACACGATGACGGCCGTGCGGGACGGTTTCTCCATGCGGGTGGTGCCCCAGAATTCGACGCAGTTGTCACCGCGAGCACCGGCCGGGCCGAGATCGACCACCATGACGCGGTCCTCGTTCAGGTTGAGGATGTTCCAGAGTTGTTCCTTCAACGCGTGGAGCTGGAGCGGGTTCAATTCGCAGCGAAAGACGGAGTACTGCAACGACGTGCCGAAGCCGCACATCTTCTTGTAGGTCTGTCGCAGCCGCTTGGCATCGCAGACATCGTAGCTCACGAGGAAGACGTTTCGCATGGCGGCCCCAATTCAAGAAGTGGACTGATAGAAGAGGATTGGTAAAGCACGGCGACAGTCATCCGAAGACCCCTCACCCTAACCCTCGACTTTTGCCATTCCCTTTGGACTGCGGCAATTGATTGCCGCTTTCCTTTCTCGTTGCGTTTGGTTTTTTGAAGGACTGGTCCAGTGCCAGGGCATTCAAAAATGGGGTGAGAAGCAGAGAACAGAAAGCGGTGATGAATCTCCGCAGTCCCAAGGTGGCAAAAGTGGAGATAACCCTCTCCCCGCAAGGCCGGGGCGAGGGGACAAGATGTGGCGATCTCGATGGGACAAGACTTCGTGATGGCAAGACTTCGCGCCAAGACTTTGTGACTCCGTACAGAAGCCCGGATACTTCGCGCTACCTGTCGCGGAGCGACAGGGCTACCTTCCAAGACTTCGTTATCTCGTGCAGAAGCCGGGGTAGTCGGCGAGTTCTCCGAGCAAGACGCGGGACAGCAAGCGAGCCTGCACTTCCAGCACGCGCCGGTAGCTGATCTTGTAGCCGAAGATGGGATGCGTGATTTCCTGTTCCATTCGTCGCTCGAACGCCGTGATGACCGCCTTGCGGCCCGCTTCCGTCAGTGCCACTGAACCGGCTCGCGAGAGGAAGCTTGACTCCGAGACCTCGCCGTTGTTGATGAGCATCATCACGGTCGAGTCGGCGATGATGGGGCGAAACTCTTCGGCTAGATCCAGCGCCAACGAGGGGCGTCCATAACGCGGCTTATGGAAGAACCCGAGTAAGGGATCGAAGCCCACCGCCTGCACG
>JAYTXB010000534.1:0-22686 GCA_043743205.1 Schlesneria sp. | reverse complement strand
AGGACGTTCGTCGAAGTCGGCCCCGGTGGCGTGTTAACCGGATTGGTCGGTTCGATCCTTTCAGGACGCGAATTCCGCGCGGTGGCTCTCGATTCGTCGAGCGGTAAGCGCGGCGGGATGTTTGATCTTGCGAGCGCTCTGGCCCAAGTGTCAGCATCGGGGCACTCAATCGACTGGATGAAATGGGATCCGCACGGACGCGGCTCCGAAGAAAATACCGGCAGCCCTCAACGGCTGCGCATTCCGATTAGTGGAGCCAACTACGTGAAGCCTCGCGCCCCCATTCCGCCCCGTCCGCCGATGACCACCTCGCTTGAAGCGATTGCCGGACAGGACCACTCCGCTCAGTCGATGCTTCAGTCGCCGTCTGCCTCCAACCAAGGTCACATCGTGCCTCCGAAGAGCCGCGTTCTCGAATCTGACCCGTACAGTATGTTGAACCTGAACGAAGCACAGAACAACGACCAGCGAGCCAGCGTGAATGAGTCATCTCGACCAGACACCGGAATGTCGCACGAGTCCGCTGCGCTGGTTTTGATTCAGGACAACCTGCGGGCACTCCAGCGGATGCAGGAAGAAACGGCGCGGCTGCATCTCCGGTTCCTTGAGGGGCAAGATGCTGCGCTGCGGACCTTCGAGTCCTTGGCTCAACGGCATCTCGAATTGGCTCAGGTCACACGTGGATTCACTGCACCAGCCGAAGTGCGGAATGCGGAGTATGAAGTGCGGAGTCGAGCAGAGACTGCTCGTGCGCCGATGCCGCTCGCGCCCGTACCAATCCCAACTCCAGTGGCTCCACCCGTCAGTGCTCCACTTCCCGTCCCGTCACTCTCATCCCACTCTGCGCCTCGCATTCCGAACTCTGCGCTCGCCGCAACCGTTCTCGCGGTGGTCTCGGAGAAGACGGGCTATCCGGTCGAGATGCTAAACCTCGGAATGAGCCTCGATCACGATCTCGGGATCGATTCGATCAAGCGCGTCGAGATTCTCTCGGCGCTCCAAGAGCGTGTGCCAAATCTCCCCGCGTTCAAGCCGGAAGAACTTGGGGCGCTTCACACGTTGCAGGATGTCGTGGGGCTGGCGGAAGCGCGAAGTGCGGAGCGCGAAGTGCGGAGTCAAGCAGAGATTGCTCGTGCGCCGATGCCGCTCGCGCCTGTTGCTCCGCCACTGGTGTTCGTGCCCGTACCAATCCCAACGCCAGTGGCTCCACCCGTCAGTGTCCCACTTCCCGTCCCGTCACTCTCATCCCAATCTGCGCCTCGCATTCCGAACTCTGCACTCGCCTCAACCGTTCTCGCGGTGGTCTCGGAGAAGACGGGCTATCCCGTCGAGATGCTGAACCTCGGAATGAGCCTCGATCACGATCTCGGGATCGATTCGATCAAGCGCGTCGAGATTCTCTCGGCGCTGCAAGAGCGTGTGCCAAATCTCCCTGCGTTCAAGCCGGAAGAACTTGGCGCGCTCCACACGTTGCAGGATGTTGTTGGACTGGCCGAGGCACGGATGAGTGGAGCAAGTGGAGACGCCAGTACGTCGCCGTCGTCTGCTCCTGCGCCATCGGCTCCTGCTCTGACACTCCCATCTCAACTCTCGCGCTTCAGCTCTCCTCCTCGAGGGGACGATGTGAAGACGCAGTCCCCCACGTTCGCACCAGTAGTGCCGGTCGCTCTCCCAACACTGCCGCTCCACGCTCAACCCTCATCCCTCAACCCTTCGACGTTGACTTCAACCGCTCTCGCGGTGGTCTCGGAGAAGACGGGCTATCCGGTCGAGATGCTGAACCTCGGGATGAGCCTCGATCACGACCTCGGGATTGATTCGATCAAGCGCGTCGAGATTCTCTCGGCGCTGCAAGAGCGTGTGCCAAATCTCCCTGCGTTCAAGCCGGAAGAACTCGGGGCGCTCCACACGTTGCAGGATGTCGTGGGACTGGCAGAAGCGCGGATAAACACCACGCGAAGTGACGTGAGTACGACTCCTGCGCCCGCTGCTGCTCTGCCTCTCAACCCTCAACCTTCCACCCTCAACCCTTCCTTCATTCCGCGTCCGACGCGCCCCAACCCGCTGTCGCTCGACATGCTGGTTCGCAGTGTTGTTCGGCCGACGGAGTTGCCTCCGACAGAAACGCGACCATTCTTGCCGCTGGCGCGTGGGTCTGAGGTCTGGATTACGGAAGACGGATTGGAGTTGTCGTTGCGGATCGCGACCGAGCTGTCAGAACGCGGGTTCAAGCCGCGCGTGGTCAACTTGGACGAGCCATTTCTGCCCGCAGTCCCCGAGCGTGTCGGTGGCTTGATTATCGTTGCCCCGGCGGACGGGATCAGTGACCGACAGTTGTGGCGGGCTGTCGAGTGGCTGCAAAAGGCGGGACCGGGATTGCGACGAGCGGCGACGGCGAGTGCCGCTGTGTTTGCGACGGTTTCGCGATTGGATGGCCACTTCGGGTTTGAGGGATCGCGACCGTTGACCGACCCCGTTTCGGGGGGCCTCGCAGGGCTGACCAAGTCGGCAGCGCGCGAGTGGCCCGAGCTGACATGCAAGGCCTTCGACCTCGCGGATGGCTGGCCATCGCCAAGCGAAGCGGCACGTGTGTTGGTCGATGAGTTGTTGCGCGTCGGGCCGATCGAGATCGGTTTGTCGCCAAAGCGGATCTGCACCCCGACAGTGTTTGAGGAACGATTGCCAGATGCGTTCAGTGGGTCGGCTCCCATCCGACCGGGTGAGTTGGTGATCGTCAGTGGTGGAGCGCGCGGCGTTACCGCAGCCGCCGCGCTGGCGATCGCTCACGCCTGGCAACCTCGTCTGGCCATCATCGGTCGCAGTCCGGAACCGGGCCTCGAACCCGACTGGCTCGCCGGGCTGACGACCGAAGCGGAGATCAAGCAAGGATTGATCGCCCGCGCTCCCGTCGGTACGGTCCCCCGCGCGATCGACTCAAAATTCAAAGAGGTGCTGGCTCAACGCGAAGTCTCGCAATCGCTGGCACAACTCCGCGCGACCGGTGTCCCGCTGACGTATCACGCGGTCGATGTGCGAGATCAAGCGACGCTGAGGCCGCTCATCTCGCAGATGCACCGCGAGTTCGGGCCGACGCGCGGCGTGATTCACGGCGCGGGCGTGCTGGCCGACGGTCGGATCGAGGACAAAACGCGCGAGCAGTTCGAGCGAGTCTTCGAGACCAAGGTCTCCGGACTGCGGCATCTGCTCGGAGCGATCTCACCGAACGACCTGCGCGTCCTCGGACTCTTCTCGTCCTACACGGCTCGGTTCGGGCGCATCGGTCAGTCCGACTATGCCATCGCCAATGAAGTGCTGAACAAGCTGGCGCGACAGTTCGCCATCGAGCGGCCGCAAACGCGCGTCGTGTCCTTCAACTGGGGTCCCTGGGACGGCGGGATGGTGACGGGGGGCCTCAAGCATCTCTTCGCCTCCGAAGGGGTCGGTCTGATCCCCGAGGCGGAAGGGGCGGAACTGCTCGTGCGCGAGTTGTCTCACACGGCGAGTCGTCCCGTGGAAGTGCTGGTGATCGGCGAGACCGATGCCGCACGAAAGGAACGCCAGCAGCGCGAGTCGGCTGTGGGAGTGGCATCGGCGCGCACGAGTGACAACGACGCAGCGGCTCCGTCCGCGAGTTCGCTCTCGTTGAATCCCTCTTCACCGGCGGTCTATGGCTCGGGGTCGAGCATCAACGTCGCGGGAGTCCCGGCGTCGAGTCCCGCGTATCAAGTCGGCTCATCGAACGTGTTGCTGGCGGGACCATCTCCTGCGCGACCCTTCGGCAGACCTCCGGCTCCGGGGACCAGTTCTTCGTGGGTCTTCGGTGAGATCGGTCAAGTGAAGACTCCCGAGCCGGATGAGATCAAACCGTCGTTCGAGCGATTGCTCGATGTGGCTCAGCATCCGTTCTTGGAGTCGCACGTGATTGGTGGGAAAGCGGTCCTGCCCGTGGCGATGGTCGTCGAATGGTTGGCTCACGGAGCCATCCATCGCAACCCCGGTCTCGAACTGCACGGCTTCGATGACCTGCGCATTTTCCAGGGAGTCCGCATCGACCGACAGACCACTTCGACGCTGCGAGTCCTCTCGGCCAAACCATCACGCACCGACGGACAGTTCCAGGCGAAGGTCCAACTGATCGGGATGTCGAACCACCGCGAGACTGTTCATGCAGGCGGCCACGCGGTGCTGTCACCGGGCTATCCGGTTGCTCCCGCCGCCGCGTTGCGAGTCACGCCGCGCGGCTACTCCCAAGACGTAGCGACGGCCTACGCCACGCGGTTGTTCCACGGCACGCACTTGCAGGGGATCGCGGCCATCGAGGCGTGTGCCGAAGACGGGATCGTCGTCTTCTCACGCACGTCCTCCGCGCCGTGGGCCTGGATGAAGGAACCGCTCCGCAGCACCTGGATCGCCGATCCGCTGGCGCTCGATGCCGCCCTGCAAGCGATCATCCTCTGGTCGCAAGAACTGCGCGGTGAACCGTGTCTCCCCTGTTTGATCGCCCGGTATCGCCAGTACCGAAGGTCGTTCCCGCGCGAAGGGGTTCGCATCGTGGTGCGCGTCATCCAAGCGACCGATCACGCGATCCGCTGCGATGTCGAGTTCCTCGATGTCTCCGGCCAAGTCGTCGCTCGGATGGAAGGCTGCGAAAGCATCGCCGACACTTCGCTCGCCGCCGCCTTCCAACGCAACCGCCTCGACGCCTGACCGGCCTCGGAGTACGTTGCGTCACGATCGAAAGGAGTCCACGTGAGCCGAACGACCAAGCCGCTGAAAGTTGCCTCACCGCCGAAGCGCGTCTCCATAAAACGAGCCGCGCCTCCGGCGACGGTCGTCCCTCCGTATGGCACTCCCGAATGGATCGCCTATCGCAAGGCGGCGATTGCGCGGACATCGTTCTTCATGGACTATGGCGATCCCACCGCAGCCGTAGGACACGAATACGGAGTCCGCCAAAGCAGTCGTTTGACTCGCGACTATCGACAAGTTCACAGGAAGCTGGCAATGGACATCACCCCGCAACCCGTCATAGATGTGCTGGTCAAGGCGGGGGTGAAGAACTGGGTGCTGATGGGCCTGCATGGCTACGTCGGCTATATGGCGATGCCTCGGGCAACGCAGGATGTCGATATCCTGGTGGCGACTCGCGAAAAGAACAAAGCCGTCAAGGCGATCAGGGCCGCTTGGCCAACACTTCTCGTCGAGGAGTTCCCCGTCGTCGTCCGCTTCCGCGATCCCAACGATCCCGGCCCCGACGGGCTTCCGAAGCCGACCATCGATCTTATGCTCCCCTACTACGAGTACCAAAAGTCGATCCTGAAGAGGTACGTTCTGAAGGACAAGGCCACTCAGCACGCCATCCCACGCATCGAGGCGGCTCTGGTCGCGAAGTATGCCGCGATGATGTCCGAGGAACGCTCCCGAGACAAAAAGGAACTCGACTGCGCTGACTTTCGCCGCATCACTCGTCCGAACCGCGATCGCATCGACATTCCTTCCCTCCGGCAACTGGCCGAAGAGCTTTGGGTCGGCGGAGGCGACGACATCGTCCGGTTCATTGACATCGCCGTCAGCGAACAACCTTTTCCCATCTGACTTGTGGTTCCCCGAGACTTGTTGCCTCATCGAATTCGTGACCTGTCGTCTCTGCCCGTGATCTTCCTTCGTTACCAAAAGGCATCCGCCCAAATGAGTTCTCGCGCCGCACTGACGATTCTTTCACTGGCCGTTGCTGTTTGTTGTGGCCTCACCGCGCACGCCCAAGACCTTAAGAAGGGCGTCACTGAGCTGGCACATGTCGATCAGGACTTTCACATTCAGGGGGAGTACTCGGGGAATGTGACTCAGGCAGATGGCTGGTGCCGCGCGGTGGGACTGCAAGTGGTCGGGCTGGGGGATGGGAAGTTCGACGCGCTTTGGTATCCGGGCGGTCTGCCGGGGAACGGCTATGACGGATCGACGCGACGCAAGCTGAGTGGCCAGCGAGCGGGAGACAAAGTGGTTCTCGCGGGCGAAAGCCTGACGATCGAGTTGCAGCGAGGATACGTTGCTGTTGTGAAGAACTTGACGGGTTGCATCCTCGGCAATTTGTCGCCGATGAGTCGCTATAGCCTCACGGCCGGAACCGCTCCTCCCTCGAACGCCGTCGTCCTGTTCGATGGTCGCAACACGGATCGCTTGAAGAACGCCAAGGTCACGCCGGACGGATGGCTGGAGATCGGCTGTGAGACAAAGGGGGCCTATCAAAACTTCACACTGCACGCCGAGTTCCGCACCCCCTACATGCCATTCGCCAAGGGACAAGCTCGCGGGAACAGTGGCTTCTATTTGCAGAAGCGGTACGAGGTGCAAGTCCTCGACTCGTTTGGTCTCGAACTGCAATTCAACGACTGCGCGTCGCTCTATCGCTTCAAGGCCCCCGATCTGAATATGAGCTTCCCGCCGCTCAGTTGGCAGACCTACGACATCGACTTCACCGCGCCGAAGTTCGACGCCGCTGGCCAGCGAATCGCGAAGGGGCGCATCACGGTTCGACACAACGGCATCGTCGTTCACAACAATTTGGAGTTGGAGAACAAGACCGGCGGCGGTACGCCCGAGGGACCGAATCCGCTCCCGATCCTCTTCCAGAATCACGGTAACGCAGTCCACTTTCGCAACGTCTGGCTCGTCGATCACGACGCACAACCTGCCCTCGTCACAGCCAACCGCGATAGCTCGATGGTCTCTTCCTGCTGCGTTCCCGAGTTGAAGTGCCGCCACCTGCGAGCGAGACGTTGCCGGTGAGAGGCTATGGTTTTTTCCGGACGACTCCTCAATCCGGACGCGACTTCGCCGGCAGCACACCGATCTTCAAACTGGTTGGGTGCGCGGCGGATCGGAAGACTCGATGAGTCGCCTTCTGGAAGTCGTCCGACTTGGCGAAGTAGATGTTGGGGATGAACGTCTGCGGGTTTCGATCGACGAGTGGGAACCACGTGCTTTGAATTTGCACCATCAAACGGTGTCCCTTCTGGAATCGGTGCAGCACATCGAGCAGTTCAAAGCGGACTCGTGTCGGCTCGCTCGGCTGGAACGGTTCGGGCTTCGCGTAGTCGTTGCGGAAGCGGCCGCGAAAGACTTCGCTGCGGATCAGCATCTGGTATCCGGCGAGCGGCGTCGCTTCCGGGGCATCGGGGCGGACATCGATCAGTTTCACAACCCAGTCGGCGTCGGTACCGGTCGTTGAGACCCACAGATCGGCCTCCAACGGCCCGGCCAGCACAGTGTCCTCCGTGAAGACTTCGGTCTGATATGTCAGCACATCGGGACGGCGTGAGGCGAAACGCTGGTCATCGACCATGTACTCGATCGTCATCTTGGGTGTGATGATTTCGCAGTACGGGACCGGCTTGTTCGGATCGCTGACGAACTCGTCAAAATGCGCGTCGGTAGTGGAGCTCTCGGGCTGCGTGAACTTCAAAACGCCTGCCTCATGCAGGAAGAGCCGCTTGGTCTCGGTCTGCTGCGGTGGCCAGTGGTCGAAGGTGCGCCAGGCGTTCGAGCCGGTCTCGAACACGATCGCTTCGGCGGGCGCGGGGAAATCCTTGTCCTTGAGATATTTCTCGAAGAACGGCAGCTCGATCTCGGCCCGATAGAACGCGGCGGTCTTCGAGCCGAACGTCACGTTGCCAAGCTTGTCTCCATCAACTGACGCCCAGCCGCCGTGATGCCACGGCCCGACGACCAGCACGCTCTTCACCTTGGGGTTCTGCTGTTCAATCGAGTGATACGTCTTGAATGAGCCATAGAGGTCTTCAGCGTCATACCAGCCGGTGACGGTCATCACGGCCGGTGCGACGTTCTTCAGATGCGGGATCAAGGCCCGCTTTTGCCAGAATTCGTCACGGTTCGGATGGAGCATCATCTCCTGCCAGAACGGAATCGTCCCCTTGAGATAAAGCTTGTCGATGTTCTCGACTGAACCCGCATCGAGGAACATCTTGTAGCCGTCGGGAGTCGGGTAGACGTAGGGCTTCGGCGGTTCGATCGTCGGCTTGGGCCGCTCGGTCGCGTTGCCTGTCAGCCACTTGAAGGCATGCGCGAGAAAGAACGAGCCATGATGCAGGAAGTCGTCGAAGTACCAGTCGCCGACGGGAGCCTGCGGTGAGACTGCCTTCAGCGCCGGATGCGCGTCGATCATCCCTGCCGCCGCATAGAAACCTGGATACGAGATACCGAACATGCCGACGCGCCCGTTGTGATTCGGCACGTTCTTCAGCAGCCATTCGATCGTGTCATACGTGTCCGAACTTTCATCCACCTCGGTCGGCTTGGTCTTGTTCGGCAGATGCGGCGTGACTTGTGTGAACTCACCTTCGGATGCGAACCGCCCGCGCACATCCTGATTGACGAAGATGTAGCCCGCCTTGACGAAATGTTCGCTGGGGCCGAGCTTTGACGGATACTGGTCCTCACCATACGGCCCGACGTTGTAGGGGGTCCGCTTCATGAGCATCGGATACGACTTGGTCGAATCGTTCGGCACGAAGACCGCCGTCATTAGCTTCACGCCGTCCCGCATCGGGATCAGGTGCTCCTGCTTCGTGTAGTGGAGTCGGATGTAACTCTCCGGCTGCTGGATTTCCTGAGCGCTCGTGCGGGTTGAGCCTCCCGCCACAATCGACCACCCAGCCAACATCAGTGCCGCACGAATGACGTGACGCATGAGCGCCCCTCCCGCAAGAACGTGAACTGAATGAACCACACGATGGACCAGAGGTTGGCGAATCGGCAGCGCCTCGCCAAGCGTGCGACGGTAGATTGGCAACACATCTGGGACCATGGAGACCCGTGGTGATCGTGCAGGCCAGGCCGCATCGCCCGTGCATCAACCCACGCGATCTCGCGAGCAAGCAGTGCGATCTTCTCGATGGCATTCACTTGCCGATACAGAACTTGCTGAAGACGCGGTCGAGGATGTCTTCGGTGTAGACCGTCCCCAAGATGCGGCCGAGATGATCGAGTCCCTCTCGCAGGTCGATCGCCAGCAGTTCATCTCCCGCTTCGTTCGAGCTGGCGGCCTGTTCGGCCCGCGCGAGCGAAGTCGCAACAGCAGCGAGGCTCTCTCGACACCGTGCCGCTGTCATTCCGAGCCATTGTCGAACGGGGCCACGCTGTGACGAGAGGCTTCTGCCTACGAGATCGGCCAGTGCGCCGAGTCCCTCGTCGGTGACGGCACTGATCCTCACATCTGGCAGACGCCGCCATCGTTCATCGAATAACTGATTCGATCGGTCGAGTTGCGTGAGGACTCGCACGGCATCGCGCGACTGCGCGGAGGCTTCCGCAAACAGCCGTTCATCGAGACTCCGCTGCTCCTCATTCAACAGCACCGACGAACACCACAGCAGAAGATCAGCCGTGTCGAGCTGCGCCGACCGCTGCTGCTGTGCCGCGTGCGCGATGCCGGTTGCGGCGGACTCCCAACCGGCAGTGTCGATCAAATCGAAGGACAAGCCCTGCCATTCCACCTGAGCGGAGAGAAAGTCGCGCGTCGTCCCTTCGCACGATGACACGAGAGCCGCAGCGCTTCCCACCAGCCGATTGAACAGCGTGCTTTTGCCCGCATTGGGAAGTCCCGCCAACACGACGGTCGCTCGCGTGCGCGACTGCATCCGCTGGGACGATTGTTGCAGCAGGTCGTCTACGAAGCGGCGCGCTTGGGCGATGCGACTCCGCAGTTCACCACGTCCCACGAACTCAATGTCCTCTTCGATAAAGTCGAGTCCCGCTTCGAGATCGGCCAGCAGTTCGAGCAAGTCGCGTCGCAGTTCGGCCAGCCGTCCGGATAGCCCGCCTGCGAGTTGCGTCAGCGCCAATTGAAGTTCGACATGATCGTGCGCGTCAATCACACCGAGTACCGCTTCCGCCTGGAGCAGGTCGAGCCGTCCGGCCAGAAATGCTCGCAACGTGAACTCACCCGGCCGCGCGGGCCGCGCCCCGCGACGATGCGTTTCCGCGAGTACGGCCTCCAACAATGGCGGCGAGCCTGGCAGATGCAATTCGATCGTTGGTTGGCCCGTGTAGCTGCGTTGGTTCGGCCACAGATGAGCCTCCACGGGGATCGGCACGCGTATCTCGGGCAGCGTGAGAACCCCCGCGAACACCGCCGCCACGCGCGCTTGTTGCCATCCCTCGGGGTCACTCGGCTCGAACCATCCCGCGAACACTTCGCGCACCTGACCACCCGACAGCCGGATGATGCCTCGCGCTGCGGAACCGGGAGGAGAAGCCAGCGCTGCGATCGGTTCTTCCAGCGACAGATTCATGACGAACAACTTCGCAGGTTGGTGATCGAACCGGAGCAGTTGAACCGAGTCACAATCACTTGCCGTTCTTCTTATCCCTACGGTCGCTCTTCTTGCGGTCGTTCTTGTCGCCAGACTCATAGCCACGCTGGAGTTTGGTGTCCTTGTCTGCGGCCTCGACCATCTTGGTCCACCACGCCAACCACGCGCGTTGCTTCTTCGGTGGAACCGGATTTCCCTGTCCGGCATTCGGACCTGCCGCAGGCACGGGCGGGTTCAAGGCTGCCGCTTTGGCCTTTCGCTCCAGCAACCACCGCTCGGTCATGCTCCAGATGTTGGTCGCGATGAAGTAGAGGCACAGTCCCGAAGGAACGCGATAAAACATCGCGGCCATCAGGATCATCATAAAGTTCATCGTCTTCTGTTGAGCGGCCTGCTCTTCATTCATTGGCGGGGGCATCGTCAACTTCTGGCTGACATACATCAGCGCCGCTGAGATACACGGCAGCAGGTTGAATTCGGTCCAACCGAGAAACGGCACCTTGAAAGGAAAGGCAAACAAGGCATCGGGAGCCGCGAGGTTCTCGAACCACAGGAACGGTTCCATGCGGAGTTCGATCGAACTCCCAATGGCTCGGTAAAGCGCGATGAAAATCGGCAGCTGCAAGAACATCGGCAGGCATCCGCCCAGCATCATCTTGGATTGCTCAGCCACCAGTTCTTGAGAGGCCTTGATGTACTCTTCGGTGTTCTTGCCGTGCTTGGCTTCCAGTTCCTTCTGTCGCGCGGCGACCTTAGGTTGAAGCTCCTTCATCTTGGCGGCATGCATCGCCTGATGCTTCGACAGCGGGATGAGCAGCGTGCGCACCATCACGGTCAGGCAGAGAATCGCGATCCCGTAGCTGAAGCCGATCGCGTGAAATGTGTTCAACAACCAGACCATTCCACGACAGATCGAGTCGAACCAACCGTAGTCCATGACCGCGCCAGCGGAGACCTGCCGGACCAACTCTTTCAGCTTGGGGCCAGCGTACAACAGGTACTCGTGCTTGATCTCACCGTTCGCCGGAATGGTTAGCGCGGGGGATGTCAGATTGATCGAAATGTCGCTGAAGCTGGAGTTCTGCTTGTTCTCATCCACGACGACGGCATCCAGTTGCGCGACTGTACGTTGCTTGAGTTGGTCGCCTTGCGGAATCACGAGTGCCGCGAAGTAGAGCACATCGACACCGATGTACTTCACCGGACGCTTCGAGATTTCGGTCTTCTTGGCTTTGACTTTCTTCAATGCCTCCGCGACCGACAGCTTGCTCTCATCGACGCTGATACCGTCTTCATCGAGAAAGCCCATGCGAACATCGCGGTACTTGTAGGTGTTGTCCTGATCTTCCAACGGCAGGCCGATCGGACCCCGCAGCGAGTAAGTCAGTTCCTGAGGTCGTTGCGTCAAATTTTTCATCGTGACAGACAACGCCAGTTGATAGCCGCCAGCCAGAGTGTCTCGCACATCAGGCTGCTTCAATTCGGCTGCGGTCAGTCGCTTGATCTCATAGTGCTTCGAGAGTTCCCAACTTCCGTCCGTGGCTTGCAACCGGAACGTAACGGAGTTGTCTGTCTGATCGACAACCTCCCAAGAAACGCGATCGAGAGTCTGATCCTTGAGCAGGGCGTCGATGGAGGGAATGCGCAACTCGAACGTGCGCAGTGAAGTTTCGAGGTCACTGCCGACCAGTCGCACTCGCTTATCTCGGCGACCGATCGCGGGGTAACGGACTCGATCAGTCAGCTCGATCAAATCGACCGCCGCTCCTCGGCTGTCGAGCTTCACCGCAAGAAAGTACTCGTCCCGCTTCTGGCGATCCGTGTCATCAGCCGGACCAAGCCACACCGTTTTGAACGGGTGCTGCGCGAGATTCACACTCTCTGGCGGGGCGACATCACTGGCTTGGTCCGACAGGCTGCTCGACACATTGGTCGGCAGTAGAGCGTCGGCGGGACCATTGAGGTCGATTGTCTTGACCGCCGCGACCGGAGCTTTCGGCGGAATCGGAAACAAGACTGGGACAAGAAAGTTCAGCCAGACGTACCAGATGGCAATCGACAAGGTGAAGAACGTCAGAAACCGCCGCTGGTCCATACTGGAAAATCCGTCAGAAGCACAAAGGGACGAGACGCTTTTGCGAGCGACTGGCGGCGTGAAACGAGGCCGTCTTGATTTGGATCATCGAGGCATCCCAGCACTGGCAGCGCGGGTGTCTCGTGAAGATCAGCGGCCATCCTTGAGGCGGTCGCCGAGGAAGTTATCGAGATCGGGGATATCGTAAATCTTCTGCGCGGTCTTGGTGAAATCGTAGACCACGCGTTTGAAGTGAATCGTGTTGTTGTCCAGCACGACGTAAGACGATCTCGAATCACCGTTACGCGGTTGCCCGACCGAACCGACGTTGACCAGCACCTTCTTGTCGCCGAGTTCGTACTTGAAGTCGATCTCTTCCGGTGCGAGGAAGTTCAGGTCTTCTGTGAAGACTCCGGGAATGTGCGTGTGGCCTTGGAAGCAATACTTTTCGACCAGCGAGAAGATGCGTTCCATCTTGCGTTGGTTGTAGATGTCTTCGGGAAACACGTACTCGTTGAGCGGGTTGCGAGCCGAGCCATGCACGAACATGAAGTTGGGTTCGCGATGGACTCGGGGTAACTCGCCAAGAAACTCCCACCGCTTTTCCGAAGCTGCGCCACCGCCGGTCTCCAATTGTCGGCGCGTCCAGAAGACGGCTCGTTCGGCACTGGCATTGAAACCTTCAGGATCGAACAGTGCGGCTTGGTCATGATTGCCGAGCAGGCACAGCTTGCACGAATTGACGCGATCAATGCACTCATTCGGATTGGGACCGTATCCGATGATGTCGCCAAGACAGTAGACCTCCGTGATCCCCTGTTGACGAATGTCGGCGAGGACCGCTTCGAGCGCTTCGAGGTTGGCGTGGATGTCGCTAATGATGGCGCGCAACGCAGATTCCTTGCAGCAATGTCGCCCGCAGGCAAGTGGACTCGCAGACGAGGGCTTGGGGTCGTTGGCAATGGGTGGGATTGGACGCTGGGCACACCGGCAAACACAGCACAATCAATTCAATCCCGAACCACGCCCGAACTCGGGACAGGATGATAGGAAGGGTCGCTGATCGCAGCAAGCATCGGCTGGCGAGTGGCTTTGACGTAGGCCATTCTCAATCGAGGCAGTGCGTTCGGGTTGGGCCATCCCTCGGGGTTGCGAGAAGAATAGGGGGCAGGCGTTGAGGACTCGCTCTCGAACGGCTCGCCCCTCACTCGGCGCGGTGACGGCGGTAGGTCTCCGCCAAGAGCGGCGTAACGAGTTCTTCGAGTTGCTTGATCTCGATCAGGAACGAGTCGTGGCCGAAGACACTTTCCAACTCCAAATACGTTACGTGACGACGAGCCTCGACCAAGGCCTTCACGATCTCGCGACTCTGGATTGACGGGAAGAGCCAGTCCGTGTGGTACGACGTAATGAGAAACCGAGCGTTCGTTTTACCGAGGGCCTGCTGCAACGAACCGTGTCGCGCTGCGAGATCGAAGTAGTCCATCGCGCGCGTCAGATAGAGATAGCTGTTGGCATCGAACCGCTCGATGAACCGCTTCCCCTGATAGTGCAAGTAGCTCTCGATCTTGAACTCGGTCTCTTTTTCGAGGTTGTACTCCAAGTGGTCGCCGTGCTGGAGATCGCGGCCGAACTTCCGCTCGATGGACGCTTCCGAGAGATACGTGATGTGCGCGATCATGCGTGCCAGAGACAATCCGAACCTTGGCCCAACATCGCCGTACTTCGAGGCATCTTCACCGTAATAGTCGCCGTTTTTGAAGTCGGGATCGGCGGTGATAGCGCGCCGCCCGACAGCATTGAACGCGATCCCCTGCGCCGACAACTTCGCGGCTGACGCCAGACAAATCGCCGCATGAACCATGTTCGGATAGCGTGCCACCCAGTCGAGAACCTGCATCCCGCCGAGACTCCCGCCGACCAGACCGAGCAGCGTTTCGATCCCCAGTTTCCGCACGAGTGCTGCGTGGACTTCAACGATGTCGCCGACCGTGATGAACGGAAACTGCAGACCATACGGCTGGCTCGTAGCCGGACTGCGACAGCTCGGGCCAGTTGTTCCCTGACAGCCACCCAGCACATTTGCGCAAATCACGAAATACTTGTTCGTATCGAGAGCCTTGCCCGGCCCGACCAATCCGTCCCACCAACCCGGCTTGCGACTCTCCGCCGAATGCCAGCCCGCGACGTGAGCATCGCCCGTCAAAGCGTGACAGACGAAGATCGCGTTGTCTTTGGCTACGGTCAGTTCGCCATAGGTTTCATACGCGACCGTCACCGGGCCGAGTCGTTGCCCCCCCTCCAACGTCAACACGTGAGGCGGCTCGAACAGTTTCACGTACTGCGTCTGCACGAGTCCGATCGAAGCGGATTCGATTTCGTCCGGGTCAGGTTGAGCAATTTCTGAAGCCATCGCGGCGAGTCCACCTCGGAGAGCGAGTCTGTTGAGTCTGAGCGGCGATCCATGTTTCGTCGGCCAACACCGCGCGACAAATACCGGAAGTTACCGCAGACTTCGGATGGTTTGAGGCGGACGTTTTGAGGACAAGACCAAGAACGATTCCAGCCGGTTAATCGTTCGGAACGGGAAGCTAACCGATTCGATGCACGAGGTCACGGATGGACGAGCGTTCCCGCATCACGCTTCACTTGGCCTGCGGCTCACGCTAAACCAAGACGGCACCACGAACGTCTCCCCACTCCGAGCCAACTCCACCATGCCTCACTCACCAGCAGCTTCCCTCGACCTGCTTCCGCGTCTGCACTTCGCCTTGGAAATCGCGGCGGAAGCCAGCGCTCTCATCCTGCGGTACTACCAAACTCCGGACCTCGCAGTGGAACGCAAAGGAGACCGCAGTCCGGTGACGGAGGCCGACAAGGGGGCCGAGTTGATGATTCGGTCGCGTCTCGCAGAAGTCTTTCCCAACGACGCGATCCTCGGTGAAGAGTTTCCGAGCGTCGAAGGAACCTCGGGCTTCCGTTGGATCATCGACCCGATCGACGGCACGAAGTCGTTCATTCACGGAGTGCCTCTGTTCGGCACACTCATTGGCGTCGAATTCGAGTCACGCTGCGTGATCGGCGTCGTTCGGTTCCCCGCTCTCCAAGAAGTCGTCTACGCGGCGCAGGGGCACGGCGCTTGGTGGCAGATCGGCGATGAACCGCCGCGTCGCGCGCGAGTCTCCTCCGCGAAGAATCTCGCGGAATCGACGTTCTGCCACACGAACCCCGCCCGCTGGCTGACCACTGGCCAGCAGCAGACGTTTGAAAAGCTCTGCACTTCCGCTCAGCTGGCTCGCGGTTGGGGCGACTGCTTCGGTCACATGCTCGTCGCCACCGGTCGAGCCGACGTGATGATCGACCCTGCCATGAACGCGTGGGACGCCGCCGCGCTCCTCCCCATCATCGAAGAAGCGGGTGGCCACTTCCTCGACTGGTCCGGCCACCCCTCAATCTATTCCGGCAACGGCCTCTCCGTCACACCGGGACTGAAGGATGAGGTGCTGAAGATTCTGAAGGGATAAGCGAGTGTGCGTTCGTTGGAAATCTGAATCGCCTGCAATGGAGTCTCAGAGGAGCGTGTCATGTCGGAGTCTCTCAACGGTCCAGTCGAGTTGTATCGCGCCCGGAACCTGCTCGAAGCAGAAACGATTCGCCTTTGCCTTGAGTCCGAAGGGATTCAGGTGACAATCTTCAACGAAGCATTGCAAGGAGCATTAGGGGAAGTGCCGCTGGGATGGTCATCGGCACCACAAATCGTCGTGAACCAAAAAGATTTCTCGGCCGCAAAGAACATTCTCGATGAATTTCTACGCGGCGTTCTGGCGTTCAAAACAGGTGCTGAAGCCTCGCTAGTCCGTTGCTTGGCGTGCGGTGTTGAGATGCCCCAGGCATCCACATGTGGCAACTGCGGGTGGAGTTATGAGTCTGAAAGCAGTGTCGCTGACGATTCGAGTGCGGATGCAACTGAAATCCAGCAGACTGACGACCGGTGCCGATCGGCCACTGAGTCTGCCATCGCTATCGAAGCGTCATCGTCAATGACGGACTCGGAAATCTGGTGGGAAGTCTTCGCGGTATTAGCTGTGGGAGTGATTCCATATCTCTCAAACGTTCTGCCCTATGAGTATTTCCGAGAATCGTCACCGCCCTTTTGGATCGAGTTCGTGAGTCTTTTGGCGTATTCCGCGTGCGCCATGTACATCACGCTGTATCTGGTTTTCAGAAGTGGTGAATCGTGGGAGCGATTCGGCATCACACGGCTTCGTGCCAGCGACCTGTTCCTGTGCTTCGTTCTCTTTTTGGTGGCGCGAATTGTCCACGTTGTCTGGTGGGAACTCACAGGCGGAATGGAGACATTCGGTGTCTGCTCATTTCCCAGTTCACGCTTGGATTATGCACTCCTGATCGTGACTTACGGTGTCGCGGGGCTTTCCGAAGAAATCATCACCCGTGCTTACCTGATTACACGCTTAGAGCGACTACTCCGTTCGCGCTTTCTGGCGGTGCTGACCTCGGCAGCCCTGTTCGCCTCGTACCACTTGTATCAAGGCGTTGGTGGCGCATTTTACGCTTTGCTCTTCGGGCTGGCCTACGGCGGTGCGTTTCTGTTGCTCCGATCCGTCTGGCCGCTGGCGATGGGGCATGCTCTTTACAACATCTACCTCGAACTGCTTTAGGTGGCCGAAGAACCATCTCTGTCAATCGCTTCGGCATCAAGTAACCCCAGCGCTCCAAGTGCTTGATACGCCCACTCCAATAACATCAAACAAGAATCGCGAGGAGTCACCATGAAGATCGCCGGTGTGCAGATGGACTTTCAGTTGATGGACGTGGGCGGGAACCTCGATCACATGATTGCGAAGCTGCGGGAGGCTCGTGCAGCGGGGGCTTCGCTCACGGTTTTTCCCGAGTGTGCCGTCACGGGCTATTGCTTCACGAGCATCGAAGAGGCTCGACCGTATGCGCAGCCGATTGACGGAGAGGCCACTCAGCGGATGGTTCGAGCGTGTGCGGAATTGGGCGGGCATGTCGTGTTCGGGTTGCTCGAAGCGGACGGGTCTCGCGTCTTCAATGCTCTCGCGCTGGTCGGGCCGAACGGGCTGGTCGCGTCCTATCGCAAGATTCATCTGCCGTTTCTCGGCGTGGACATGTTCACCGATTTTGGAGACCGTCCGCTCGCCGTGCATGACGTGGACGGAGTGAAGATCGGGATGAACATCTGCTACGACGGCGGCTTCCCCGAAACGGCGCGGTGCCTCGCGCTGCTCGGTGCCGACGTGATCGTCCTGCCGACCAACTGGCCGCCCGGTGCTGAGATGGCTGCGGAACACGCGACCAACACACGCGCGATGGAGAACACCGTTTACTACGCCGCCGTCAACCGCATCGGCGTCGAACGCGAGACGCCGTTCATCGGTCGCAGCCGTATCTGTGATCCGCTCGGCAAGACTCTCGCCACAGCCAACGGCATCGAAGAAGTCATCCTCTACGCCGACATCGACACCGCGTGCGCGCGCAACAAACACCTGATCCGCCAAGCGGGCAAGAACGAAGTCAACCGCATCGCTGACCGGCATCCCGAGATGTACGGTGAGATCATCCAACCTCGTCATCTCCCGCGCCCCGGCCGTTAGCAACCACTGGTAAGGGGGATTTCAAGTAACCCGCAGCGTGAGCGAGGAACGTGTTTCTCAACGCTTTCGCAACACCACAGTCCCTCGCTCACGCTGCGGGTTACTTTTCCAACGGGCCGTGAGTATGGCGACAGCATCGACACCGCTTGTCGCACGGAAAAGGCGGTCTTAGAATCCGCCACGCATCTCACGCCTCATACTCCCTCCAGACTGTTTTCCGCCGATGGCCGATCTCGATTACTACAAGGTGCTGGGCGTTTCCAAGAGTGCCTCGGCGGATGAGCTTCGCAAGGCGTATCGCAAACTCGCGCGAGAAAACCATCCCGACGCAAAGCCCAACGACACCGCTGCCTCCGAACGCTTCAAACAAGTTCAAGAGGCTTACGATGTCCTCAACGACGACACCAAACGCAAGCAATACGATCGGTTTGGCAGTGCTTACACCCAGCAAGCAGGGCGCGCGGGTGCGGGCCAAAATCCATTTCCAGGGGGCGGCGGTTTTGGCGCGGGACCGGTTGATCTCGGCGACCTCTTCGGCCAAGGTGTCGATTTCAGCGAGTTCTTCGGTGGAGCGGCACCGGGTGGAGCGAAAGCCAAGAGCAAGCGAGCTCCCGCACGCGGCGAAGATGTGCGAGCCACCGTCAGCATCTCGTTTGAAACGGCGGTCAGTGGCGGTGCCGTCGATGTGCGTATCGACCGTGGTGGCAAAGTTGAAACGCTTACCGTCAAGGTCCCCGTGGGGGTCAATTCTGGCCAGATTGTTCGTCTGGCCGGACAAGGTTCACCTGCGGCGCGCGGAGGGACAGCGGGCGATCTGCTGCTGACGATTGACATCGAACCTCACGCTTACTTCCGGCGCGAAGGCTCGAACCTGTTGGTCGATGTCCCAGTGACACCCTCGGAGGCGGTCCTCGGTGCGAAGGTCGAAGTTCCCACGCTGACCGAGGGGTTGATGGTCGTGACAATTCCGCCCGGAACGTCGAGCGGTGCGAAGCTGCGGCTGCGCGGCAAAGGGATCGTCGATTCGCAGACACATCAAACCGGCGACCAGTTCGTTGTCGTCAAGATCGTCGTCTCGAAAGAGATTAGCGAGGCCGACAAGTCGCTGTACAAACAACTGGCCGAACACGAGACTCCGCCGCGCACCGGCCTCTGGCCCGAGTAAATCCTTCACGACCAAGGAACAGGCTCACGACAGCTCGATTGCTTCCGGTACTCACCCCGCACCAGCGTCTCGTCTAATGAGAATCTTGAGATGTCCGTCGGCCTCGTTCCCCATCTGACTTCGCTCTTCCGAGCAATCGCAATCGGGAGCGCAATCGCGGTTTGCTCGCACGGTCTTTGCGCCGATGAGCCGCTACCAGCACCAGAAGTCGGTGCGGTTTCAGCCAACGAAGCTCTCGTGAAGCCGTTGCCGGCCCCCGCAGAGAAAGAGAAGAAGCAGAAGCTCTACATCGGGCTGGCGGCATTGGCCGGGATCGTCATTACGGGAGTGTCACTCGGCGCGTTGACGCTCGTGTGGGGCAGCCGCCTCCGTCGGCAGCTTCGCAAATCGGACCCCGCGATCGTGGCCGTCGATCGTTCGTTCTGGTTCCTCAAGCCGCCGCGTCCCAGCATCACGAAGTCATCGCTCCCCGAGTTGCAGCGACCGCTCGACGACGAGCCACCGCACTCACCTTCCGACTCGGACTCACAATGATGTCGGACGCTTCGTTCCCCAAGACCGCTCATCTCCGCAGCAGCGCCGGTTACGAGCGAACCTACGCGCTGAAGTGCAAGGGAGCCGATGGCGTGCTGCTGCTCTTTGTCGCGAGGAACGATCTGAACGTCACGCGCATCGGCCTGAGCGTCGGCAAGAAACACGGCGGTGCGGTCGTTCGCAATCGGTTGAAGCGGTTGTTGCGTGAAGCCTTTCGACTCGAACGGTCCCGTCTGCCAAGCGGCCTCGATCTGATCGCCGTCCCGCTCGCCGCCAACAAGGCATCTCTGCTTACGTACCGAGCCTCGATCGCCGGACTGGTGCGTCGTTTGGTGAAGCGGCTCGATCCGCCGCCGGCACCCGCCCCGCCCGCGTCACCAACGGAGCCGGCATCATGACCGTGCTTCGCTGGATCATCCGCGTGCCGAGCCTGCTGCTCATCGTCGGCGTTCGGTTCTATCAATTGTTCATCGGCCCGCTGCTGGGAAGGCACTGCCGCTTCGAGCCTTCCTGCAGCCACTACTTCATTCAGGCGGTGAACAAGTACGGCGCTCTCCGAGGCGCAACGAAAGGTGCCCTCCGCATCTGCCGCTGTCACCCGTGGCACCCCGGCGGCTACGACCCGCCGTGATCGCGGCTCGATCTTCTCGCAAGCCATGTCGAATCGAAGCGTGAATAATTCGGGCTACCTCACGCGCACTCGGCTGCGCTGGTTGAGGTGGTCCACCAGCACGTCGCCCAGATCGAGACTCGTATCGATGGGGACTCGCTCGATGCTGTTGCGACGGCAGATGTCATCGAGTGCCGTCTCGTACCGGGTCACGGCGTCGAGATAGCCTCGGCGGATGTCCTCGGTCTGCGTCAGGTATTCGCTCACCTCTTCGAGACCGAGGAATTTCACCATCCCCTCGAACTCGAACGTCCGCTCGTGGTGATGCAGGACGTGGAACAGCACGACCTCGTGGCGGTGGTAGCGCATCCGTTGCAGAGCCGCTTCGAGTTCCTCCATGTCGGTGAAGAAGTCGCTGAAGATCATCACGATCTCGCGACGGCCCATGCGACCCGTCAGCTCGGTCAGACAGTCAGCCATCCGCGTTTTCTCGACCGGTTCGAGTTCGTCGAGATGATGCGTCATCCGATGAATCTGCGATAACGAATTACTCGGCGGAATGTAGCCTCGCACGCGGTCGTCGAACGTGGCGAGCGACACCTTGTCACTCTGATTCACGATCGAATAACCCAGCGTCGTCGCGGCCTGAGCCGCGTAGAGTAGCTTCTGCTGCCGATCGTCTCCGTACCTCATCGAAGCACTGACATCGAGCAGCAGATGGCAGACGAAGTTCGTTTCCATCTCATACTGCTTGATCGAGAGCCGATCCCGTTTGTAATACAGCCGCCAATCGATGTGCTTCGGATCGTCACCGACCACGTAATCGCGGTGCCCGGCAAACTCGACGGCAAATCCCGACAGAGGCGACTTGTGCGCCCCGGCCAGATTGCCCAACACCAACCCGCGCGGCTCGACAGTCCGGTCGGCGACACGACTCAGTACTTCAGGGTTCAAATAGCGGGAAAGGACAGAGGCAGTCATGGGATGATCTCTTACTCTCGTTGATCTTGAGCAGTCACGCTGGCTGCGCGTACTTCTTGTCCGCCGGAGTCTTCTCCATCAGCATACCGATGAGCTTCTCGCTGTTCACGTCGGCGGCTTGAGCGGCGTAGTTCGGGGCGATGCGGTGTCGCAGCGCACCCTTGGCAACGGCCTGCACGTCGCCAACCGTTGCGTGATAGCGGCCGTACAGGATCGCTCGCGCTTTGGCACACGTGACGAGAGTCAGCACGCCGCGCGGGCCCGCTCCCCAATTGACCCACTTGTTGACGAAGTCGGGAGCTTCGACCGCACCCGGTCGCGACGAACGGACCAGCGCGTGCGCATAGCCCAGCACCTGATCGCTGACCGGCACGCGCTGCACCAGCTTTTGAAAGACGTTGATGTCATCGCCAGACATCACGGCTTGAATGGTCCCCATCTGACCGGTCGTCACACGGCGGGCGATCTCCCACTCATCGGCCGCCGTCGGGTAATCGACTCGAATGTGCAGCAGGAACCGGTCGAGCTGAGCTTCCGGCAGCGGATACGTTCCCTCCTGCTCCAGCGGGTTCTGTGTCGCCAGCACGAAGAAGGGATCGGGCAGCTTGTGAATCTTACCACCCGCCGACACCTGCCGCTCCTGCATCGCTTCGAGCATCGCGGCCTGCGTCTTCGGCGGGGTCCGGTTGATTTCGTCCGCGAGGATCATGTTCGCGAACAGCGGGCCGGGGAGGAACTTGTACTCGCGATTGTGAGTCTCCATGTTCTCCTGAATCACGTCGGTCCCGGTCACGTCGCTCGGCATCAGGTCGGGGGTGAATTGAATGCGTTTGAACGACAGGTGCAGCGCCTGCGCGAGCGAACTCACGAGCAGCGTCTTCGCCAGTCCGGGCACGCCCTCCAACAGAGCATGACCACGGGAGAAGACCGCGATCAGCACTTGCTCGATCACCTCGTTCTGGCCCACGATCACCTTGGCCAGTTCGTCGCGGAGCTTGTTGTACGCCTGCTCGCACTTCTGCACGGCAGCCACATCGTCAACGGAAAGATTTTCGGTCGTCATGGTTGGTCTCGAAAGGTTGATGGTCGAAGGTTGAGTTGTTGATGGTCAGAGGTTGGAACACTGATCGACGCTGATTTCCGCTGATTGAAATCAGTTCAGTGAAGATCAGAGGAAATCAGTTTTCTATATCTTGTGCTGTTTTGATTGCGGCCTAACGAAGTAAAATCGTGTTGTGTGGAGTGTCTTCAATCCACGCTCTCAAAGTATTTCCGCAGCTTCTCTTCATAGGCGCGCGGCGATTTCTGACCGGCTCCGGCGCGGATTGACTTGCGGAGTTCCGGCGGCAGCTTGG
>JAYTXB010000533.1:0-3019 GCA_043743205.1 Schlesneria sp. | reverse complement strand
CGGGGAGTGCGCGGCTAACCGGCCCGCGCCAGTAACAGCGGGCGAGTTCCAGCCATCGCAAATGGCACGTCGTCCCTGCGAGCAGCAATCGTCGGCAATGAATCGCCGCCGCATCGCGATCGGGCACGGGAGCGGCCATCAGCGCGACGGTTCCGACCGGGATGACTCGCACCCACAGCAGCAGTCCGCACAGCTCTTCGGCCCACGCGGGATGAGTCATCGCCATGTCGCGATAGGCGTACCCGACCAACATCTCGGGGAAGCAGAAGGGGGCGAGCAACCCGACCAACGCCACCGCTCGTCGCGATTCCGACAGCCCGCGAAACCAACGATCCAATACCTCGCACACCGGCCAGGCGACGAACACCACCACCAGAGTCCGCGCCAACGTGATCCAACAGGCAGACGCGAGGCTCATGAGTGGGCCTCGTTTAAAGAGTACGGTGGGTGGCCGGTCACGAGTCGCCCACATTCTGCACTCGACACTTGGTACTCCGAGGTCATCTCAAATACTCCGACTTCAGCCATTGAAGAGTCTCGCGTCGCGCGGGCAACAGCGACCGCAAGTCGATTCCGTCGGCGGCCCACTCTTTCAATCGCCGCACTTCGTCGGACAACTGAGCTTCATCGACCGGCCCCAGCGGAACCTGTCGCGACTTCGACCGAGCCAACGCCAACTCCGTCTCGGCCGACGCCAGAAAGTCGATCAACTTCCGCGCCGCCTCGACCCGCTTCGTCCCCTTGATGATGGCCGCCGTGTTCGGAATGCAGATGGTCTGCGCAGGCTTTGGCTCTTGCCCTGGCTTTGTCCCCTCGCCCCTCGCCTTGGAGGGGAGAGGGCTAGGGTGAGGGGTTTCTTCGCTTTGGCTTGCTCCATCGCTTCGGTGGCGAGCCGGAACCAAACGCACCGGCAGCATCTCCACCGGCTTCCCCTCATCCAGCGCGACGAAGAAGTCGTCGGTGTCCGTTAGCCCCGCACTACAGACGCCTTGAGCGACAAGATCTTTCACCGCGCCGTTGCCATCCACTTCACGAATGCCTCGCAGACGCAGTTCGTGATGCCACGCCTTCAATCGCTCTGGACCCCACTCATTCCAGAGGACCGTGTAATGCGTGAGCGTCGTCCCGAACAAGGGCTTCGCAACGGCCACGCTGGCTGGCTCGAACTGAAAGAGATTTTGTACCGCTTCATCATCGGCGGACACTTCGCGCGTGTTGACGATCTGCACACGCAGCCGCGCGGCGAAGCCAACCCAATGACCGTCAGCGTCACGATACTTTTCGGGCAACCGCTTCCAGCCAGCCCCTTGGTACGGCTCCAGCAACCCCTGCGATTGCAGATCGACCGTGCCGAGCAGTTCGTTATTCCAAAAGACATCGCATCGAGGCCGCTGTCGCTCGGCCACGATCAGGTTGACGAGGCCCAGCGATTTGGTGGCCTCGGTGTCGTACCGCACATCCACGCGGATGCCGGTCCGATTCTCGAAGTCCTTCAAAATGGCATCGGCATAGACCGAGTCGTGAGCGCAGTAAACGACAAGCGACTTCGATCCGCCTCCCTCGCGCGCCGTCCCAGTGAACCAGAGACCAGTCAACACGAGCGCGGCGAGAACCGGAACCAACACTGTCCAGTGGCTTGGGGAAGTTTGCGAACTCACCGAATCTGTTCCTTGTTGTCTGCGAGTTTGTGCTGTCAGCGTTCTTGTCCCCTCGCCCCGGCTTTGCGGGGAGAGGGTTAGGGTGAGGGGCTTTTCTATCCGACTGTCGCCGCAGTCCATCTCTTTCAACGCCAATGATTTGTTGGCGGCGCAGACCATGAAATCACGGAGCGTCAAAATTAGAAGAACCCCTCACCCTAGCAGCCCTCTCCCCGCAAAGCCGGGGCGAGGGGACCGGAGAAGGCACATGCATCAGGTCACTATCTGTTCACCACCGACCCGCTCACCTTGCCATCTGTTCCGACGATGATGAGAAACTTCTTTCCCGGCTCAATCTCCGCTTCGGGCGTCAACTCCTGAGCCTTGCCGCCGCGAGTCACTTTGACCGTCTTCACGACGGTCTTTCCCGGTCCAACGAGCAGCGATGTCGGTTTCCCCTTGCCGAGATTTCCCGCATTGGCACTCCCCTGTGATTGACCTGAGTTCGTCTTGATGCCGTGCGTGACTGCCACATCCACGGGGGCGTCACTTCGATTCTCGGTAGCGATCTCCCACTCATGCGACACCTTGCCGCGACCACAACCCGCCGTGAACAAACCAAACAGCGCGAGGACAACAGGCAGCATTCTTGATGATGATCGACTCACAATCATTTCTCCGAGTTGCCTTGTTTCGTACCCAGAATTTCGGCGGGACTCAAGTTTGCTACGACTGCGGACGAGATGACAAAACAAAGTGGTGATAGAACCCAACCCCAAGTCAGGAACAAGTCGATCAAGCTGAGGAAGAGCATTTCCCGACTCGTCACCTCTCTTCCATAGTCATCAAGCGAGTGAGGTGCTGGCTGCTGAGCGCGAATAATCCAAGTCGTCGCGAACAGAAAGCCCGTGAAGACAACGCTAATGATGAGTGCGACCCAATAGCGGCTCATTTGCTCACCCTCTGTGAACCTTCCTCAATCCTATCACCAAACAAAATCACGCCCACGGAGACCGCAGGCGTGGTGAGTTGACTTGGCAATCGGCCTCGGTCATTTCGGCTTGTTCTTTTCTTTGCCCTTCTCCAGCGCGTCGAAGTAGCTCTTGATACCGTCGTGATAGCCGGGAGGAATCTGCTCGGTGTTGAGGGCTTCCATCGCACCTTGCTTCACCGATTGGACGAGTGTCTTGTAGTCGCGGACGATCTCACCCTTTTCGTTCTCACCCTTCTGCTGCATCGACATCAGCATCTTGCCCGCAACAACGGCCGACTTGGATTGTTCGGACTTGAAGCCCGTCTCGACCGAATCATCTTCGGGAGCCTCGCCCCCTTTGCCGAAACCGCGTTCGCCCTGGAAGTCCTTCCCCTTCTCTTGCTCTTCC
>JAYTXB010000532.1:0-4316 GCA_043743205.1 Schlesneria sp. | reverse complement strand
TGCCCTCGGGAAACGCCGCACACGTCGTGACACCACCGCAGGAACACGTCAAACGTTGACGCTGATATTCGATGACCATCGGTTGTGGTTGAGGCAACTTCCACACCAGATGCCGCAGCGGATCGGGATCGTCGCCACGCAACTTGTCGCCGCATCCGCGACAGATCTCGGACTTCAACGACACGACCTCAGCGCACTGTTCGACGGCGAGTCACGTCCGCTCGTGCTTGGGATGCCCCTGCTGTCCACCACACTTCCGCATCGTCGGCTTCGACGAGGTGGCTTCGCGGTCCCCTCCAGTCGCCTCGCTGCCAGTCGTCCCGTCACCAGAGTCGCCAACGCCCACCGTGTCACCGCTGTCAGTCGCCTTCCCCGAAGTCTTCGCATGAGGATGTTCAGCACGGGGTGGCAACGACGCCGTTTTTTAGCCGTCTTCCGAACCGCCCGCCGTTCGGCCTCAAGTACGGCGATCCGGCGTTCATAGACCGCACAGCGCGCCTCGCGCGCCGCCAACCGTCGCTCAAAATGGTCGATGACAGACTGCAACAACCCCCGAAACTCAGGCGGCAATGCAGCCATCTGCTCGACAGAAACCGGCGGTGCGACATCGATAGACATGACCGACATGTCCCCGATTTCCATCTCCGAGCAAAGACCAATTCGCCAGATTCTCTACGGGGGGGAATGAGTACGTCAAATAAATTTGGCCACCTTGCGACGAATCGCAAGGTGGCCAATTGTGGAGGCGAGGGGAATTGAACCCCTGTCCTGTGATACCTCAGCCTGAGCCTCTACGTGTGTATTCCGCTGATTGATGTCATCGCGGCAGGCTCAACGGACGAAGCCTGCTTGCGACCAGTGTCCCACGAGTCTCGCCCCTGATGTAGGTCACATTGACCAGGCGCCAGCCGGTATTTGCGTGTAACTTTCGGACTCCATCGGCGGGGATTCCTCAGTCACGGCTGCACTAGGCAGCCAAGGTCAACGGCCGATTGGCAGTTGTTTTTTGATCGGCTTTTTACGTGGCCTGCTGATCAACCACGACACGCCACCCAGACCTGCAGCAATCCAGTCGAATCCGGTCGCCCCCTAGTCTTTGCCGTTCTTCCTGCTGAGTGGAATCAACGATGCGGGCATGGTAACGGGCGGATGCTCAACTGCAAGGCAAGCTCATCAACCCGTCATGTCCGCATCGACGGTGTCGATAGTAAAAAGTCAGCCCTTCTTCGGTGTGAGCGATCCGGGACGCGAAAGCACAACGCGATTCAGAACTCCCGTAACACCTTCCACGCTCCGCACGACATCGCACAAGTCGATCTCGAACTCGTTCGACTCCAAGAAGCCCTCCAGGCAAATGCCAGCTTCGCAGCGATGGACGTGCAGCCGCGTGAATTTCAACGCGGGATGGTTTTGCAATCTTCGCTGAACCTCATGCTCAATCTCATGTGGAGCGGGAGCGCGTTCTGCGGGAATGCCAACACGCGCGAGAGCGCTACCGTCGGCAGAATTAATTTCAGTGGCACCTGAAGTCGTGGGGCGCTGGTTCATCCGAGGCTTCCTTCGGTGAGGGATGAGAAAACTCCATTCAGCACGGCGAGCAGTCTATCGAGAGCCTTCAAAAAGGCGAGCTGTTTTTTTGCGTTTTCGTCCGTATTCACTTCACGGCGCGATCAGCGACGGCCTGTGGACAATCTATTGAAAAAGGCAATTCGGGAAGGTTGAACCAGCTCGCCAGAGCGCGGACGGAGCGTTGAAATGGCCCGTGTACTGGCGAAACGTGGCTACTCCCCAATGTCTCATTGATCGCCGCACAAGGTTTCAAGCTTCTCCGCCATCCACGTTTGGAATGTGATTATCAGCCGGAACGCGCTAGCGTCCGGTTCCCATCATTCGTAGCAAACCGGACGCTAGCGCGTTCCAGCTAATTGGGTCAATCAACACGGATGGCGGAGAGCTGGTTTCAAGAATGGAACTCATCCGAATCCTTGGCAGACTCTTCCGATCAGCCAAGACGAACTGAATGAGCCGCGAACGTCGAGATGCGCCGACTCAACTGGAGTGCATGCCGCGACGACGGACACAGAACTCTTCACCAATTCCGAATTTGGTCGTCGATATTCTGCTGTGGCATCTTATTGAGACACAGGGCGGGAGTGACGAAAAAACTCTCACTCCAACTGCACGTCCGCAGGGCGGCCATTTGTGCCGTCACGATGCCTCGCCCATTCGTCCCCCTCAATCCGATTTGCCGCATCCCAGGAGAACGCCGTATGAAGTTTCTGTTCCTTCGTCTAGCGGCACTCAATGGCGAACAAAAGGCCAACAGTTCAGCCATTGCCATCGTGGTGACTGCCATGCTGTTCTTACAACTGGAGAGTGCCCCACGTCCGGCCGGAGCCGACACGTTTCGAGCCGCCAGCGCGAAGGCGAAGCCGGTCGTGATTGCCATTCGGAACCCGGCTCCTGTGACTGTGGACGAGCAACTGACTCCCGAGCTACTCGCTCAGAAGACTCTCCAGCGGAAGATTGAATTGCTCAACAAGGGTGTCGCGTTCCTCGAAAAAGTTCCCGACTACACGGCCCAATTCAGTCGGCTGGAGGTCGTCAATGGTGAGCTGCTCGAAGAGCAGATGACGTCAATGAAGGTGGCTCACAAGCCATTCAACGTCTACATGAAGTGGGAGAACTTCGACACGGGACGCGAGGTCATCTACGGTGAGGGTCTGAACAACGGCAACTTGCTGGTTCATCCAGGCGGTTGGAAAGCACGGCTTCCTCCGCTTTCGATGGAACCGGACAGCTCGCTCGCCAAGGCGGAATCGCGTCACCCGATCACTCAGATCGGTCTGTCGAATCTGGCCAAGACCATCCTCAACAGCCATCGACGCGACATCGAACAGAACGCGATCGCCAAGTGCGATCAAGCCGAGAACCAACGAATCGGTGACCGCGACTGCCACTGCTTCGTGACCGAGTTCCGCGATGCCAAGTCCTCACCCGAGTACCGCAAGTCGATCGTCATGATCGACTCCGAGTGGAATGTCCCGCTGTTCATCAAAAACTTCGCTTGGCCGACCGACGCGGTGACGGCGGTCGGTGAAGAACTCGATACCGCGACAATCATCGAGCAGTACTCGTATACCGACGTGAAGTTGCGAGCCAGCCTGACCGCCGCCGATTTCGACCGCGCCAACGAGGACTACAACTTCAAACGACAATGATCCCGGAATGGCGTTCCGAGAAGGTCGAAGTGCCGGATAAAACTCTGTTGAAGTCACGACGACATCCTCAACTCGAAGAGCCGAACGCCCGCGTTCGGCTCTTCGAGTTGAGACGCTCTAATCTTTCGCTGGCGGAATCCGCCGCTCACATTCCTCGGCTGGATTCAACCAGCCGGTTGTGACGATAAGGACAATCGCGATCGAGCAACCGTGTCGCAACGCCTCCGTAGGATGGGCACTCCTGCCCGTTGAGTTTGTTCGGCGCGGGTCTCCCGGCCCCGCGCGAAACGCCCGACCGCAGGTCTCCTCTTCTCATCCCACTCAGCGGCGAGCCGCTTCCATGCTCAATGCGGACGGGTAAGTGTGCCCCTCCTCCGAATCACGCAGCCACCTCTTATCCGGCGAGTACAGCCGCATGGCCGATTACCGAGTCCAACTCGATCTCTTCACCGGACCACTCGATCTGCTCCTCTATTTGGTGCGGCGGAACGAGGTGGATCTCGCTCAACTGCCGATCGCCAAGATCACCGGCCAGTTCCTGCAGTTTTTGGATGTCCTCGAATTCTTGGACCTCGACCTCGTCGGCGACTTCATCGTCATGGCCAGCTCGTTGGTTGAGATCAAGAGTCGGCAAGTTCTGCCGCGAGCCGAAGAGGAAGAAGTTCCGGCAGAAGCACCCTTGGGCGAAGACTCGTGCAGCGAGTTGATCCAGCAGTTGCTCGAATACAAAAAATATAAAGACGCCGCGATCGCGCTCGAACAGCAGGCGTCTGAGTGGCAGCAACGTTATCCCCGATTGAGCGATGACCGCCCGACAGCGGGGAAAGACCACGGAGCCGACCCGATCAAGGAAGTCGAACTGTGGGACTTGGTCAGCGCTCTGTCGCGCGTCCTGCAAAAGAAGCATGTCGAGGAAACGTCGAGCATCCGTTACGACGACACGCCGATCTCAACCTATGTCGAGCGGATCGGTGCCCGCGTGCGAGAAACGGGGCGCGTCCCGTTCTCGGAGTTCTTCGAAGGCTCCAACCTGCGGAGCAAGATCATCGGCATCTTCCTCGCCGTCTTGGAACTCCTCCGCCACCACGGCTTCCG
>JAYTXB010000531.1:0-1273 GCA_043743205.1 Schlesneria sp. | reverse complement strand
CAGCCGCAGGGCGCTAGCCCCGGTTCGATTTCGCTTAACCGGGGCTAGCGCCCTGCGGCTAATTTCTGCGGGCCAACAGGAATGGCGGAGAGCCCGAATTAGATTGAGGTCAATGATCGTGATTTCAAAATGGGGAACGAAAGACATGCGAAGACTCACCGTGTTGTTGGCCATGCTACTGGCGGGATGCCTGTCGCGAACGGTCTGCGCGGCTGATGACGCCGGGCTAGAGTACTTCGAGAAAAAGATTCGACCGCTCCTCGTGACGCATTGCTACGAGTGTCATTCGGCCGACTCGAAGCAGCTCGGGGGTGAGCTGCGGCTGGACGATGCCGACAGTCTCCGACGGGGCGGCGAAACCGGTGCCGCGATCAATGCGACTCAACCCGATGCCAGTTTGTTGCTGTCAGCCATTCGCTACGACAACGACGATTTGAAGATGCCGCCCAAGGGACGAATGCCCGAAGCGGCGATTGCCGAACTGACGGAGTGGGTGCGACGCGGCGCACCGGCTCCGGTGGGGAAGGCGATCGCAGTCAAGGAGGGTGAGTCGTGGGAGCAGGTCTTTCAGCGACGGCTCGACTGGTGGAGCCTCCATCCGGTGCGACGCCCGGCCGTTCCCCAGGTCAAACTCACCGACTGGTCGTCCCATCCGATCGACCAGTTCGTTGTGAGTCGTCTGGAATCGGCGGGCCTCTCGCCAAGCCACTCGGCCGAGCCACGTACACTCGCTCGGCGATTGAGCCTCGCGCTGACCGGCCTTCCCCCCACGAGCGAGCAACTCGAAGCCTTCCTGCGTGGCGGCGCACCACCGGCATCGGCCATTGAAAAGCTGGTCGATGACTTGCTCGCTTCGCCGCACTTTGGCGAGCGGTGGGCGCGGCACTGGTTGGATGTCGTTCGATTTTCGGAGACGCACGGCAACGAATGGAACTACGAAGTCCATCATGCGTGGCGTTACCGTGACTACCTCATTCGTGCGTTCAACGATGACGTGTCGTACGACCAACTCATCCGCGAACAGATCGCGGGCGACTTGCTTCCCGAGCCACGCTGGAATCGAGTCGAGAACTTTCGCGAGTCTCCGATCGGGACCGCCTTCTACCGATTTGGCGAAGTCAATCACGACGACTGCATCACGCTGAAGTCAATCGGCTACGACGTGGCCGACAATCAGATCGACACGCTGACGAAAGCCTTTCAAGCGACAACCGTCGCCTGTGCGCGGTGCCACGATCACAAGCTCGATGCGATCTCGACGAAGGACTACCAC
>JAYTXB010000530.1:0-6664 GCA_043743205.1 Schlesneria sp. | reverse complement strand
GGACGCGCCCCTTTTCCATCGGGACGCGACGATTCGGAATCGGAACTGTCATTCGAGGGCGAACTGCTCATATCGAAGAATGCCTATTGAGTTTGGTTGAGTAAGAGTCCGTGGACGGAGCGACTGTCGGTCGGAGATCGGTTGGATCGAGTCGTCGAGGCTCCAGCAGACTGAAGCAATTCCTCTCAGGAGACCGGTCAGTTCCCACCGCGTGTGGTCGATTTAGGTCAGAGATCGCAGTTCACGTTGTGCGAGGAATTGAGGATTGGAGGGGTTGGAACTTCGTTTGTCGAGGCGGGCGAGGCATTGGCAGAGAGAGTGTGCCGCTGGCTGCACGCACCTGACGGCACTCGACCCGTTCGATTGCTATTTGCTGACATCGAACGGAGTGAGCTTGAGCTTGTCGCAGGAGGCTTGGGTGGTGACGAGGATCAACTTCTTGGCTTCATCGACGACGATGACCATCTGTTTTTCAGGGCGGATCGGGTCTTGATAATTTTTGAGAATCTTGGCGATGGCTGTTTTGACCGGCTGCGCGTCGAGCTTCATGTCCTGAGTCATGTTCTTCGTATAGCCACCGAATTTGAGGGCATCGCCGTCGATGTCGATCGTCGTTTTGATTTCACCGCTGATGTAGCTGAAGGCTTCTTGAAGCGGCGTGCGGCGGAAGTCGATGTCGATCTTGAGCTTCAATCGGTCGGCGATCAGGTCTGGCAGCTTGACTCCGTCCGAGGGGGCCGATTTCGTGGGGGACTTCTTCGTGAAGTCGGTGCGCGTCGATTCGTCCCACGCGAGCAACGTTCCGAGCGCGAGGTTGGGAGCGGCTCGTTCGGGGAGCGGCGTGATGAGTCGGACGTGGCGCGAGCCGTTGCTGACCATCGTCGCCATCGTGAAGGCGTCGCTCATGACGGGCAGCCGGCCGATGACCTTGCGTTTACCGACTTCACGCGGGTTCATCATCTGCACCGTGGAAAGCAACTCGTGCGGGAACTCGTTGAGCTTCTTCTGCGTGTCGCGTGCGAAGCGGGTTGCGGTGACACCGACCATGTTGCGGAGCAGCATGTCTGAGTAAAAAACTTTCTCACCGAGATGGAAACTCCAGACGGCCGACTCGACTTCGTCGCCGAGCCAATCGCAGAAGCGATGCACGAAGGGAGCGACCGCCGTCGGCTTGCCATCTGCACCGGCGAACCAGTAGTTCGCGTGGAGTCGCAGTGAACGCGGGACGAAGACGAACGTGAGGTGTCGATCGCGATCGGTCATCGGGAGTAACTCGTCGATCCCATCGGCGGCGGGGTTGTGCCCTTTGATCGCTTGAACCATCTCTGCCGCTTGCGACTTCGGCCCGACGGCAATCGTTTTGGCATCGTGGATCAGGTAAGCACGCTCGCCGGTGACGTAGACCGGATGGCCGAAGTCATCCATGCGCGAGCCGCCAAAGTCTTCGAGCAACTGGCTCTTCTTGGCTTCTTCTACAAGATGAATCACGGCGGCGATGTCGGGTTTTGAACCCTGTGCGCCGGGGATCAAGCAGATCAAAGCCTCTTCAATTTGTTCGGGCTTCCGCTTGAAGAGGTCTTGCAACGTCGCCTCCAAAAACGCGGCCGGGGCGGTGAGGCAAAAGCGGACCTCTTCGCCCTGACTCTCTTTCTTCCAGAGTTCAGCGGGACGCAGGTTGATGGCGATCTGAGTGCCGAACGGGATGAACTTCAGTTCGATCGGCTGGCCTTTGGTGGGGTTGCCTGCCTTGGCGTAGATGCTGTCTGAAGCGGGTGTCCCGTCGCCATTGGACGTTCCGTCAGCCGCGTCGTCGTGGTGCTTGTCCTTGTCTTGCTTCGCGACGGCGTTGGCCCCTCCCTTGGTCTTGGCGGGAGCGTTGTTCAACGCGAAGAAGGCGACTCCTCCGACAGCAACCATTGCCACGGCACCGAGCGCCATGCCGATGACGCGGTTCTTGGCGTTCCGCCTTTTCAACGCTTTCAATCTGGCGGCCGGTCCCTCGTTGGCGGCGAGTTCTTCGAGACCCTGCAACGCGAAGCCGAGTGCGGGAGCGGCGGGACTTTGTGGCGCGACGGTTTGAGGCTTGGAATCTTGAACGCGAGGAGCGACTGCTGGAGCAGCCTGTGGTCGAGTCGCTGCCGGTGCGGGAGTCCCTTCGTCGGGAACCCAACGTGCTGCCGTGCCGGCGGCGGTCGGTTCGGGCTCGGCCAGTTCGAGCTGCACTTCGTCCGGCTCTTCGAGGATGAAGGCGTGAGCGCACTTGGGGCATTTGCCGCGACGGCCGAGCAGGCTGCGGTCGCGCAGCTTCAGTTCGGAACCACATTTCGGGCAGGGAATTTGAATCGTGTCCATGAGTCAACCCAGTGATGAAATTGGCTTGCAGCGAGGTTGGTGCGAGAACCAGTGGGATCAAAAAAGAACGGCCTCATGAGGCCGATTCGTGCCGTTTCCATTGTTGAAACCAGTGGGTCTCAACGGCGGCGACATCGTAGGAGCCGAACGCTCTGTTTGCCAAGCAACGTTGGAGTGGCATTGAACGCTCACACCGCGACGCGCTTCCTGTCGCGGAGCGACAGGGCTACCTTGCCGAACGGGCCTTGAACCTCGCCCTACTTCTGTTCGGCGGTGCCGCGTGCGACGGGAATCGAACGGCTCGGGGCGGCGAGTGCTTTGAGGAGCGAGACGGTGAGCAGGCCGTCGCGGGTCTCGGCTCGAATGGCATCGGCGTTGACGGCGGCGGGGAGCGGGATGGCTCGCTCGAACCGGTGGCTGACTCGTTCGGAGAGATGGACGCGGGGAGCCGCCTCGGCGGGAAAGCTGTGTCCGGCGCGAGTCGCTTTCACCGTGAGCATGTTGCCCGTCAGAGACAGCTCGACCGCTTCGGCCACCACGCCGGGCAGGTCGATCAGCACGACGACTTCTTCCGGCAACTCGATCACGTCGATCGCGGGGACCGAAGGGCGCGAGGCACCGAGCAGACCGAGCGTTTCCAAGGCTCGCTCGCCCGTGGACTTGGCGGCGTCGATCCAACGGTCCATCTCCAACCGCATCCGATCGAGGGGCGGCGGCGGAACGTTCTCCGTGGGACCATTTGGATTGGCAGTGTTGTCTGACATGGTGGTCTCGTGATGCGGTCGGGTGTTCAAACTCCAATGACTCATCCGGTTTTCGACTCAACCTGCCTTCAACTGGTTGTGACTTGGATGCGTCGCGGTTCAGACTTGGGGATTCGCGGGAGGACGACTTCCAGCACACCTTGATTGAGTTTCGCGGTGACTCGCTCGTGATCGACTTCATCGCTGAGGATGAACGAGCGCAGGAAGTGTCCGAGGGCGTACTCTTGATGAATCAGTCGGGCGTTCGGGGGTAGGACGTGGTTCACGCGACCGAAGAGTGTCAGCTTGTTGTCTTGAACTTGCAGTTCGAGCGTTTCGAGCGTGACTCCCGGCAGATCGGCTTGCAGGACGAGTCCGTCGGGAGTTTCAAAAATGTCGATCGGCGGAGTAAAGACGACCGGATCATCGGGCATCCCCGGATTGCTGCCTTGAGCCGCAGAACTCAGTTTGACGATCTCGTTGGACATGATCTGAACCTTGAAAGAAGCGTGTGCCGTCTCAACCAGCATTGCCATCGGCAACTTGAATCTGCCTCGGGAGAGATGCGGCAGCTTTGGGAAGTCGCACACGCAAGACGCCGTTGGTGAATTCGGCGCTGAGCTTGTCTTCTTGAATCAATGCAGGAAGAGTCAATGAACGCTGCCAACTCCCTTGTGGTCGTTCTTGTCGGCGATAGTGATCGTCGGTGATTCCCTCTGCGCCGGATCGCTTCCCTTTGAGGGTCAGCACGCCATCGGCCACAAGGACTTCCAGGTCTTCGGCGCGAGTCCCCGGTAACTCGGCGGTCAGCAGCAGTTCGTCATCGACCTCATAGACATTGACGGGCGGGTACTGCCGACCCAATCGCAGCCCTTGAAATGACAGCGAGACGCTCGCGAGCAGTCGATCGACTTCTCGTTCGAGATCGCGAAAGGGATCCCATGCTTGTCCCCAACGAAAGATCGCCATGACTCACAACTCCTCACAACAGGCACCGGCGCAGCGGCTCGCCTAGAACGACGGACTCGTTGAACCGAATACGCGACGTGGCGTCCGACCGCAAACAACATACCGGCACCATTCGGCCTGTCGTACCCAGCAGGATATACCGATTCTTCACCAGAGAACCGGCTCATTTCCGGTGATTCCCGTGCGAAGACGATCTTAACGAGCCAAGAAGTCTTCCGGGAGCCGACGAGGATCGAATGCCCCGTCGTCGTAAACGGCAACTCGTCAGACCAGCCTCTGCCAATACGACAGCAAGGCCGGTCCAGTTTCGTTCCCTTGGATGTTCGAGTCCATTCCGACAAACTCCCGCCCCCACCTCAAGGCCCATTGAGAAAGGGTTTTGAAGTAACCCGAGGCGTGAGCGAGGGACGTATTTCTCGAAAGTTTGGCAACACGACCCCCCCTCGCTCACGCTTCGGGTTACTTTTTCAACGGGCTGCCAAGACACACTGACCACGGATAAATCCCCTTCGCGTCAACGGAGCCTCGCCACATGCCCGCTCTCAATTCCCATCACGCCGTGTACGTCGGTAGCTTCGACCCACTGACGCTCGGGCACCTTGACATCATTCGCCGTGCGGCCACGATCTTCGACCAACTGACAGTGGGAATCGGGATCAACCCCGACAAGCGTCCACTCTTCTCGGCCGAGGAGCGGTTCGATCTCACGACTCAAGTTCTCAAACCGTTTGGGAACGTTCAGGTTTGTTGCTTCGAAGGACTGACGGTCGAGTTCATCCGGCAATGCGGCGCGCGGGTGCTGGTGCGAGGTGTGCGGACGCTCTCGGACATCGAGGCCGAGTTCACGATGACGCTTGCCAATCGAGCACTCGATCCCGAGATCGACACCGTCTTCCTGATGGCCGGTGAACGTTACACGCACATCTCCAGCAGCCTCATCAAACAGATCGCTCAACTGAGCCAACGGAGTACGACCGAGAAGCTGCGCGACTTCGTCCCCCCCGAAATCGTCGAGCCGCTCTTTCGCAAGTATCGATCAAGCGAAACGGCTTCGTCGGGCTGACCGGGCAGCGTGGGCGGGCGTGAGAAACAGGGGTGTGCGCTCTTCAAGGCCAAATGTACACTCGGCCCGACGCAGCGTTGTGTGAACAATCACTTCAGTCACAGGGTCGTGGTTGGGATCTGTTCGGAGAGAGGTGGAAGGATTCGCCGATGATCGTGTTTACGGGAAGTGGTCGCAGTGGGACGGGTCTGTACTCGAAAATTTTCAATGCTCATCACGAGTACAACGTGCGCGGGCTGGTTGGGCAGTTGAGAGCCTTGCCCGGATATTACAACGCGCCGTCGGACTTGCTGGCAGACATCCGGCTGCGACGCGCGATGATGAAGACGCATTTGGCCGGTGTCGATCTGGCGACTTTCCGCGATTCGAGTAATCCCTACGTCCACTTCCTAGACGTGATGTACGAGATCGACCCGAGCGTCCGCATCGTGCTGGGAGTTCGCGATGGTCGTGATTTCGCCCGCAGTGGCATCACACGCGGCTACCAATTTCCCGACGGACTTTCGCCGCTGGGAGGCGTGAAGTCGGCCGCCCGCGCGGTGTGCCGCTCCTTCGGCTATCACCTTGCCGGGCGTTATTCGGGTTTTGGATTGCAGCCCGAGCAGACCGACCCGTGGTTCGCCGCGTGGCCGACGATGACTCCCGTCGAAAAGATGGCGTGGCTCTGGCAGAACCGAAATGAGAAGGCACTCACTCGTCTGCAATCCGTCCCGCGCGATCAATGGACGATCGTTCGTCTCGAAGACCTCAGCGGTGAAGCGGAACGAGGTCGCGCGGAGTTGCAGCGGTTGGAAGAGTTTCTCGGGATCAAGGGCGATCCGCAGTGGCTGACTCAAAAGTACAACCACTCGCAATCGTTCGGCTTTCCCAACAAAGCCGACTGGCCCGCAGACGATGTGAGCCGCTTCTATGGCATTGCTGGCCCGACGATGGCGAAGCTCGGATACCCCGCCGAGTCGAAAGCGGCGTGAAACCGAGCCGTGTCGCCCGCAACTCCAGTGGTTGTTAGCTGTTCAGTGGCCAATGGCAGCCCGCAGCGTGAGCGAGGGAGTCGAACGCTTGACTCCCTCGCTCACGCTGCGGGTTACTTGAGATGAGGCTGTTGGACGGTTGTGCGTCCTGCCCGAAACTGCTGTTGCATTGCCGAGAAACGACAACTACAAGCTCGCGGTCAAAATACGGTCGTGACCAGTTTTGTTGGGGTTCGAGGCCACCGCCTCGGGAAATTCGCGGAGCGAGTGTTCATCCCCTCAACGCTGGAAACGAATCACTGCCAACGCTGCTCAATTGATCTGCCACGGAGGGCAACATGCGCGTGGTCCTGCTTGCAGGAGGATTGGGGACTCGACTCCAAGAGGAGACGGTCGCTCGTCCGAAGCCGATGGTCGAGATTGGTGGGAAGCCGATTCTCTGGCACATCATGAAGCACTTCGCCCACCACGGCTGCGATGAGTTCTTCGTCGCGCTCGGCTATATGGGCGACTTCATCAAGAGCTACTTTCTCGACAGCTACAACCTCAGCGGCAATCTGACGATC
>JAYTXB010000529.1:0-7671 GCA_043743205.1 Schlesneria sp. | reverse complement strand
GACGGCACCGAACTGCTTCATCCGCTTCTTGCCCTCCTTCTGCTTTTCGAGCAGCTTCCGTTTGCGGCTGATGTCGCCGCCGTAGCACTTGGCGGTCACGTCCTTTCGCACGGCTGAGATCGTTTCGCGGGCGATGATTCTCGCGCTGAGAGCCGCCTGGATCGGGATCTCGAACTGGTGGCGGGAAATCTGCTCCTTGAGCTTCTTGCAGAGCTGGCGGCCTCGACGTTCGGCTTGCGAGCGGTGGACGATGCAGGCGAGGGCATCGACTTTCTCGCCCTTCACGAGGACATCCATCTTGACGAGGTCGGCCGCGCGGAAGCCGATCACTTCGTAGTCCATCGTGCCGTAGCCGGCGGTGATGCTCTTCAACTTGTCGTACATGTCGAACACGATCTCGGCGAGCGGCAGTTCGTAAACGAGCTGCGCACGGTTGGGGCCAAGGTAGTCGGTCGTCTTGTAGACGCCGCGCCGATCGGCACTCAATTGCATGATCGCGCCGATGCGGTCGGTCGGCAGGATGAAGTTCACCTTGGCAATCGGCTCACGGAACTCGTCGATCTGGCCAGAATCGGGGACATCTTGCGGGCTGTCGATCCGCACGACCTCACCCGTATTCTTGAGCAGTTCATACGTGACGTTCGGGGCCGTCTGGATGAGATCGACGTTGGCTTCCTGCTCCAACCGCTGCTGAATGATTTCCATGTGCAGCATTCCGAGGAAGCCGCAGCGGAACCCGAAGCCAAGCGCCTCGGAGGTGTCTGGCTCGAACGAGAAGCTGGCATCGTTGAGACTCATGCGCATGAGTTCTTCGCGCAGGTTCTCGAAGTCAGTGGCGTCGAGCGGGTACATGCCGCAGAAGACCATTTGTTGCGGGACGGCGTAGCCCGGCAAGGCGACGGGGGCCCGGTTGTGGAACTCGGTGACGGTGTCGCCGACATGGACGTTGCCGAGGATTTTAATCCCACCGATGATGTAACCGACCTGACCGGGACCAAGGTTATCGCACGGAACCATGTTCGGGCGGAACTGGCCGAGTTCCAGAATTTCGTGAGCCGTCCCGGCCTTCATGAACAGGACTTTCTGCCCTTTGCGGACGGTTCCCTCTTTCACGCGGATGTAGGTGATGACGCCGCGATAGTGGTCGAACTTGCTGTCGAAGACGAGCGCCCGCAACGGGTCGGTCGGGTTGCCCTGCGGGGCCGGGACTCGTTTGATGATCGCCTCAAAGCACTCTTCGATCCCGATCCCCGCCTTGCCGCTGACCTTCACGCAATCGGTCGTGTCCAGCCCGACGACGGTCTCGATCTCTTCGAGGACTTCATCGACGCGAATGATCGGCAGGTCGATCTTGTTGAGGACCGGAATGACTTCGAGGTTGCCGTTGATCGCCGCGTAGGCATTGGCGACCGTCTGAGCTTGTACGCCTTGGAAGGCATCTACAAGCAGGAGTGCTCCCTCACACGCGGCCAAGCTGCGCGAGACTTCGTAGTGGAAATCGACGTGGCCGGGAGTGTCGATCAGATTCAACTCGTACTGCTGGCCGTCCAGCGTGTAGTTAATGGCGACGGCCCGTGCCTTGACGGTGATGCCGCGTTCGCGTTCGACCGCCAAGTCGTCGAGGATTTGGTCGCGAAACTCGCGCAGCGTGATCGCACCGCTCTTCAGCAGCAGTTGATCGGCAAGTGTGCTCTTACCGTGGTCGATATGGGCGATGATGGAGAAGTTGCGGATGAAGCGTTGGTCAAACATAAGGCGACGGGGGAGGCTTTCACGAGGAAGCGGCGGTGGCCAATTGCGGTCGCATCGGTAAACGGGACCGCGAGGCGGGCGGATTCTATAGGGAAGGTGCGATGCTCGGAAGAGTGTTGTCGGAGGGAGGCGGTGGCGATTCATCGACCAATTTTGGAAGTCCGTTCGGCAAGGTAGCCCTGTCGCTCCGCGACAGGAAGCGCGTCGCGGAGTGAGTGTTCGAGGGCGAGTCGGCGTCGAACACGATCCAACGCCTCAAATGCGATCTCGCTACCTGTCGCGGAGCGACAGGGCTACCTTGCCGAACAGACATGGACACACTGCTGTGGGGAAGTCACCTACTGGCTGCTCGCATTTTGAAGGTGGCCGCGTCTGTCCGCTTCGCGTTGCGTTGCCCATGCGGTTAAACGAGCGGAATCGGATAGTTTCACGTTGCTTCACGAAGGAGGCACGTCCGAAGAGGCGGCGTCGGCGGGCAAGCTCTTCTGGTGTTTCCATTCGTTGTGCCGAGATCGCATCTGCATCAGTTCGATCCCGAGCGAAAAAGCCATCGCGAAATAGATGTAGCCTTTGTCGATTTCCTGATGGAAGCCCTCCGCCACCAGCAACACACCAATCAGCAGGAGGAACGACAGTGCCAGCAGCTTGATCGCGGGGTTGTGATCGACGAATCGGACAATGGATCGCGAGAAGACCAGCATCACGACGACTGCCACGAGAACCGCCGCGATCATGATCGGCACCTGTTTACTCATGCCGACCGCCGTGATGACCGAGTCGAGTGAGAAGACCAGGTCCATAATGGTCACTTGGATCAGCATGGACTTCAGCGTGGTGACTCGTGGGGAGTGGTGTTGTTCTTCGTGGTGCCCTTCGACCTTGTGATGGATTTCCACGGTGGCCTGGCGAATCAGGAACAGTCCGCCGGTGATGACGACCAAATCTTTCCACGTGAACTCGTGGCTGAACAGCGTTCCGATCGGGGTCTTCAACTGCGTGACCCAACCGATGGCGAACAGCAGCATGATGCGCGAGACCACCGCCAGTAGCAGTCCCAGCCTGCGTCCACGATCACGTTGCTCGACCGGCAGATGTCCCGCTTGAATCGCAATGAAGATGATGTTGTCGATCCCCAACACGACTTCGAGAGCAGTGAGTGTCAGGAGTGCGATCAGGCATTCGACGGTCAGGTATTCGGTCATGGATGGGCCTCAATTGTCAGCGTCTATTGAACAGCCCGTTGGGCTTCGATTTCTTTCCACTGCAGTTCGTAAATCTGTTTGTCGAAGGGGGGCGGCGGCGCATTGGCCGAGCGGTGGGCTTTGGGTTCGCTTCAAGTTCCTGCGGAACGACAACGCACGGCAGATCAGTTTCGGTTCAGCGTGGCCTGACGCACGACCACATCCGTTGAGCATCTCTCCCCGCAGCGTAGCCGTTCCGTCGCGCAGCCGGAGTTGTCCAGGGTTCATCCGTGCGGCCTCGTCGATGGCCGTTGCTTCGTCCGAGACCAGCTTGGCTCCGTCCGCTCCGAAGCGACGGTAGGTCAATTCGTCCGGGCGGCCATCGAGCGTCCCGATCTGGCAAGGCCCGAACTGCGGAGACACGTCGCTCGTCAGTGCCAGTGATGAACCGAGTTCCGCAGCGTCTGCAACCAGCTCTTCCGGCGATTTGTAGCTGAAGTAACGTGCCATGCCCGTCCGATTGCCCCGAGTCTGATTCGTGAGGGCGGGGAGTATAGGGACGGGGGTTCGCACACGGTAGCGGTTGAAGAGTCGGGAATCTCCGCAAGGTAGCCCTGTCGCTCCGCGACAGGTGGCGAGATCGCCAATGAGACGTTGGATCGCATTCGACGCCGACTCGCCATCGAACACTCACTCCGCAACGCGCTGCCTGTCGCGGAGCGACAGGGCTACCTTGACGACTGCACTCGAATGCCTCAGCGCGGCAGTGACTTGGTTGAGAACCCGCTCGCAAGTAGTCAGACTCCGCACCCCGTCTTGGTTGTCTGGTCGCTGTCTCTGGAGAGAGGAACACGCATCATGTCTGCGAAACCCGGTCTCGTTGTGACACCTGTTCTGAAGACGACGCTCTATGACCGGGCGAGTTCTTGGTCGTTGGTACTGTTTGCTGCCATCGGCCTCGTTTGCGTGGGTGTTGTCTCGAAGTGGATTTCCGATCGACTTCCTCCACCTCCGGTAGGGGTGACGATGGAGTTGGTGGAGTTACCCGGTGGGTACGAGGATGGGACTCCCGGTGAAACGTTGCGGGTCGATTCTCCGTTGCCTGAGGTGCGCGATGCGGCTCCGGTGGAAGAAGTCTCGAACCGTGTCGAGATCGCCGAGGCACTCTCGACAGTCGCGGAGGTGGCCGAATCGGGCGTCGGAATGGCGGTCGCTTCCGATCAGACGCAACCTCAGTTTGACACCGGGATCGATAACAAAGGTCGTCCGGGAAGTGCCAAGGGGACGGGGCGGAAGGGCCTCGGCGTCGGAGGTGGGACCGGTGGCTTTCCGCGTGAGCAACGCTGGTTCGTCCGCTTCGGAGACAAGGCGGGTCTGGATGAATACGCCAAGCAGCTCGGCTTCTTCGGTGTCGAGTTGGGTGCGCTGCTGCCGGACAGTCGGCTCGCCTACATGTCCAAACTGAGTCAGCCTGTTCCTGATGTCCGCTATGTGAAGACCGGGAAGGATGAGCAGCGACTCTATATGACGTGGCAAGGTGGAGATCGTCGTGGTGCCGACGTGGACCTGTTCAAGCGAGCGAATATCGACGTGGGACCGGATACGACCATCTTTCACTTCTATTCCAAAGCGACCGAGTCGAAGTTGGCTCAACTCGAACGCGACTACAAGAACAAACCCGTGGGGGTGATTCGCCGCACTTATTTCGTCGTTGAAGTGGTGGCCGGTGGCTATCAGTTTGCCGTCACACGTCAGACGTATTTTCAGTGAGTTGTTGATCGAACCCGAGACCGATGCCTCGCGCGGAGCCGATTGAGAACCGCAGCATGGCTCTGTAGCATCCCCCCGAATTCATGTCCCTGATCGTTGGCTAAGGAGTTGAGATGCACACGACTGAACTCGTCAAATGGCTGGAGAAGTTCAGCTATGGCTTCCTCGCCCTCAATTTTTTGTGGGGGATGTACTGTGTGATTCTGAACTGGCGACGGTTGTCGCAGCTTCGGTTTCGTTCGGTGGAAGCCGAGGCGGCGTTCCTCGATGAATTGCAGGGGCATCTGCAAAAGCACGACTATGACTCGGCGGTGAAACAGTGCGACTTCGACTTTCGCGCCCTGCCCCGGCTCGTCCTGCTCTTGATCGCTAATCGTGGGCAAGAGTTTCACCAGCTACGTCAGCGCGTCTCGACTTCGATGCAGCGCGACATTCTGGCGGACCTCGAATACCGGGTCAGTTGGATTGTCACCGTCATCAAGAATGGGCCGCTGCTCGGTCTGTTCGGAACGGTGCTGGGAATGATGGCCGCGTTCGGACGGATCGGGACTGGCGAGAAGATTCAACCGTCGCAGATCGCCGACGAAATCAGTATCGCTCTGATCTGTACGGCGATGGGTCTCGGGACGGCGATCCCGCTGGGGTACATTCTCTCGAGCATGTCGATTCGATTGAGGCTACTTCAGGAATCGTTGGCCTCCAGCCTGACTCAGGTTCTCGAACACTTCCGCAACAGCCGGTGATTAGCGGTCTGGGAGCAGGTCTCGATCAGGAGGGTGTGTTCCGTAAACTGCACGCACCCTCCTTCATGGCCAGACTGACAGATTGGAAACGTTCATGACTTCTGCCTCGCACTCGCCGAGCCTCGAAGACCCGGATAATCCGCTGGCGGTGCCGCGTCGCGTCGAGGCCGATGCGAATTTCGATGTCACCGCGATGATCGACCTCGTGTTCATGATGAACATTTACTTCCTCGTGACGACGATCGGCGCGTCGATGGGTGAACTGAATCTCCCGGCCGCGAAGCACTGCATTGCCGCGGATCGCGAGACTTCAGTAGTGGTCTCGATCATCGAAGGCGTCGATCGTTCGGCCGGTCAGGTTTACGTGGGAGACGGTCGCGAAGGTGAGCCTCTCGTCGAACGCGAAGAGCAGGAGAAAGCGGTTCGAGCGGCAGTCGAAGAGGGCGTGAGGTCACAGAAAAACACGGTGCTGATTAAGGCCGAGAAGAACGTGCGGCTACGTGACGTGGCGCGAGTGGCTGCTGCTGCGGCGGGTGTTCCCGGCATGGAACTCAAGCTGGCTGTGATCGAGAAGGAGTAGTTTGCCGTGTCGGTTCGGTTCGCCTGTCCCCGCTGCCGCACGAAGCTGAAGGTCGAAGACGATCTGGCGGGCATGGTCGTCGCTTGTCCCGGCTGCGCTCGCACTGTCGATGTGCCGCGCATCGCGGTCAAAGACCGAATCGCCTCCCCGAAGCGACCTGTGGTGACGGTCGATGCTGCTCACGCCAATCATGCCGACGAAGACGACGAACCGCCGTTGGTCAAAATGTCACCATCGATCGACCACGAAGACTTGATTGACATGACGGCCATGGTAGACATCGTCTTCTTCCTGTTGATCTTCTTCCTCGTGACCTCCATGCAGTCGCTCGATTCGGCGATCCCGATGCCGAGTCCCGATCCGCAGAAAGGGGCTGGCCGCGAGCAGAAGACCGACGATCCTGAAAGCGACGATGAGTACGTGATCGTCCGCATCGACAAGAACGACGCGATCCAAGTGGATGGTGTCGCGGTGCAGGACGTTGCCGATTTGGTCGCCAAGTTGCGAGAACTCCGCTTCGGTGCGAGGCAGTCCACTAAGCTGCTCGTGGTTGGCAATGGAGATGCCTCGCACGGGATCACGGTGGCCGTTCTCGACTCAGGCCACGAAGCGGGAATGGAACGTGTGCGACTGGCGATTTCGGATGATGAATGAGGAAACAGGAGTCAGCAAGAGCGACCGATCCCTGACTCCTTCTTCCCGCTTCCTGCCCCCTGTTCCCTGACCCCTACTTCCTGACTCCCAACTATGCCGCTGCTGAAACTTCTGCACACGAACGGTTCTAAGGAAGAGCGCGAGTTGTCGCGTGCTCAGCCGTTGTCGATCGGTCGCCAATCGTTCAACGACGTGTGCGTGCCGGAGGACGGCGTGGGGGCGATGCACTGCCGCATCAGTTGGAACAAGACGGCGTTTGAAGTGTCGGCGGCGACGGCAGCGGGGATTGATGTCAACGGGACATCAGTGTCGCGGGCGACACTCCGTTCGGGGGACGTGATTCGCGTTGGCAGTCTCGATCTGGAGTTTGTCGATTCTGCTGAAGTCCTGTCGTTGGCACCGTCTCCACCGCCGCCAATTCCCGCCGTGAGGCCGGTCGTCTTCGGTGAGGCACCGTCGGCTCCAGTGCGATCCTCGCTGCGTGCTGAACGATCTGATCGCCGCGAAAAGGTGAAGCCTCCTGCGGAACCACCGGCCAAGCCCGTCGAAGACATGTCGCTGTACATGGGAGCGGTCTTCACGGAATCGCAGGCCATGCCCGTCGCGGCGTTTGATGATGAAGACGATGACGAAACCGAGTTGTCCCCCTCGGCGTTGCCGCGATTGTCGCGGTCTTCCTCCAACGACTCCGGCTCGTCGTCGAAGAAAGAAGACCGCGTGTTGGCGGTTCCCACGGGACGCCGTCGGCCGGGCGAGCAGGACATTTTTACGTCGCCGCTCGTGATGGGTTTGAGCATCGGCGGTGTGGTGCTGTTGCTCGTGACGGGCATCTTCTGGTTCCTAATGGCGCGCGAGCAGGCGTCGCGGTTGTACGCGCGGGCACAGAGCGAACTGAGCAATGGGCAGGCGATTCAAGCGGTCACGTCGTTCGAGACATTTGTGAAGACGTATCCGCGACACACGTTGCGTCGGCAGGTCGATCGCGGGTTGG
>JAYTXB010000528.1:0-9859 GCA_043743205.1 Schlesneria sp. | reverse complement strand
ATCCCTATAATCCGCCGCACTATTTGGCGGTTCACTGGTCGTGGCTCTTCAGGCTCCTCGGTCGGATGGATCTGTGTGACAGAAACACCAAGGGGATGAGTCTCATGGCTGGTAAGGTGCTGGAGTTCACAGACGCGAATTTCAAGGACGAAGTGCTGGGTTGCAAAGATCCGGTTCTGGTCGATTTCTGGGCTCCGTGGTGCGGTCCCTGCAAGATGATCGCTCCGACAATCGAAGAATTGGCCAACGACTACGCGGGCCGAGCCAAAGTCGGCAAGGTGAACACCGACGACAACCCGAGCATTCCGAGTGAGTACCGTATTAGCGGCATCCCAACCGTGATCTTGTTCAAGGGTGGTCGTGAAGTGCAGCGGTTTGTCGGGCTGACACAAAAGCCCAAGCTGGCCCAGGCGCTGGATGGCTTGGCTTAGCAGCCTTCTTGGCTCTGCGCACCGAACTCCCTCTCTTGGCGATGTTCGCGTGTGCGGTTGAGTCAAAAGTACAGTCCGAGTTTTCGCATGTTCTGCTTGAGAATATTTTCGACGCGCAAGGATCGTGCGTCGTGAGGGGAAGGGATTCCCGTTATGGACGAACGCCAGCTCGATTCTGTGGCACCGCCACGTTCACATCAGTTCGTGGAGCCGTCCACTTCGGACGCCAAGTTTCTGACTGTGGGTCATGCGGACATTCGGATTGATGGTCAGCACGCGACGGCCTCGGTGCGACCTGCTGAGCCAACATCCAACACTCTGCCAGCTTCGATGACGCCCGGTCCTTCGTCCGCATTTCGTGCGAGTGTCCCCGCGTCTCGCGCTACCTCGACGGTCTTGGCGGACGCAGGCTTGTTGTTGCAGCAAATGCTGGCTCAACAGCAGGAGCTTGCCGAGCGTGAGGAAACGCTCGAACAACGACTGCTGGCATTCGAGACCGAACAACAGCGGGTCCAGTCGTTGAGCATGCAGCGGTCGGCTGAGTTGGAGCGAAGCCGGCAACAGAACGTGCTGCTTGAGACCTCGTTGCGCGAGCAAGTGTTCGCAATGGAGGCGTTGCACCGGCAGGTCGAAGCAGATCAGTTGGTACTCGAAAGCGAGCGAGTTGACCTCGAACGTCGGCGTGGCACTCTGCGTGAAGAGGTGTTGGTCGAACTCCGGCTCGAACGACAAGCGATCGATGCTGACCGTCTAGAACTGTCCAGTGCGCACGAGCGAGTTCGGACTCTGACGGCCTCACTCGAAGAGCAGCTTCAAGCGGCAACGGTTCAGGCCGAGCAACTGATTCAGTCCGAGCGCGAGCGGCTTTGGCAGACTTTGATCGCCGAGTGGGAAGATCGGCGGGGTCAGTTCCAAATCGAATACGAACAGTGGCAAGCGACCTCCTTGGCCGAGAAGCAAGAGATTGAGCGTGAGAAGGCGTTCTATGAGGCGGCCGTGCGCGAGGCCGAATCGAACTTCACCGCCGCACGCGAGGCACAGTCCGCCGAACTGCGATCCGCGCGCGCGCGGCATCTGTCGTTGCTCGAAACTGAGCGGCAAGAGCAGGCGATATCGCTCGCGGCTGATCGCCGACTGCACTTGATCACGTTGAACGACGAACAGCACGAATGGCAACAGCGGCGCACTACGTTTGAGGCCGAGATGCTCGCCATGCGCGAACGCGAGCTGGCCGAAGTGACTGTTCAACGCGCCGAATGGGCCGTGACTTACTCCTCTCAACAGAGCGAGCTTCACAGCGAGCGAGCGGTCCTCGAAAGCCGCATTCGGTTCCAGCAAGAGCATCTGGAAAAGTTGCGTGAAGACCTCGAACGCGCCCAGAACGAACACCGCCACGAGCGGCAGATCGAGCGGCAGCGGCTCGAAGAGGCGGCACAGATTCAGTGGCGGCGCATGCGCCAGATCGACCTCTACCGAGTCTCGGTCGAGGAACGGGAGAAGTCACTCGATCGAGAACGCGAGGTACTCTCGAAGTCGCGACGCGCGCTCTCCAGCACCACCGATCTCGACCGGGTCGGCTTGCAGTCGGAACGCGAAGCGTGGAGCAACGAGCGACAGATTCAACAAGTGGAGTTGCGACGACAACACGACTTGATGACCTCGCATTCGGAGAACCTCGAAAGCCGTCGTATTCGACTCGATCGTTTGCGGGCCGAACTGGAAGATACGCATCGCTCGACGCTTGAGATGCGATTGGCCGTCGAAGAAACGTGGGTCGATCTCACGCAGTCCATCGGTCAGGAAGAGTCTCGGCAGCGCGTGGAACAAGTCCGCCACACGCTGGTCGGCTATTACCGTCAACTTCATGAAGGGCTGGTTGAGCAACGACGCGAGCATCTCGAAGCTCAATCCAAGTTCGAGCGACTGCGGGCCGAGTTCCTGGACGAACGTCAGAAACTGATGGACTGGATCGCCGCCCGCGACAGCGAACTGCGGGTCGCCGAAGAACGCTTGAAGATCGCCTCAACGGAGATCTCGATGCGCGACGCCGCCTGGCAGGCCGCACGAGATCGCTGGCTCATGGAGAAGGCAGAGGCCGAGCAGGTGATCCGGAAGCTGCTCGGAGACTTGGGTGATCAGCACCGCGCTGCGCCGCTGGAACCGTAATGACAGCGTCGGTCGGAGGCTTCAGAGCCGCTTCAGCATCGCGGCCACCTTGGACTCGAACAGTTGTTGCCATTCGGGAGCGAGGATGCAGTCGCTGTCTTCTTGAGCACCGCCGACGTTCAGAAGTTGTTCGGCGGTCGGTGCGTAGTAGATGTAGCCGTTGGTGTAGCCCGCGACGAAAGTCAGCTCGTGCGGCGAGGCTTGTTTGATGTTGAGGCCGATGCGCACAGTGAGTTCACCGGGGAAGGTGACCATCGCAAAATCCCCGATCCGCAGTCCGACGACTTCTACGTCGATCGTCCGCTTTCCGGCGGCCACATTCTGAGCTTGGTGCATCTTCAGCAGCGCGAGGTTTGTCTGCGTTCGTGTCAGTTGTTCCATCGTGTGAATGTTCTGAATGTACTGCTGGATGTTCGCACGGTTGGTGGCATCCATTTTCGCGAGGTCATCACGACCGATCTGCTGCTCGTGCAGGTAACGGTGCGAGTAGCCCGAGGGAAACTCGGGCGACAGGTTGTACTTGACGACCAGCGGCAAGAACGTCTTGAGGTTGAGACTCGTCCCTTTGAGCGACTGCACCAAACGGAGTTGCTCGGCCTCCTGAGCGACGATCCGCTCGGCGAGGTCGGCTCGCGGTAACGTCAGCATTTCATTGAACACCGCGAGTCGCGCGTCTTCTTTGGTCTTCACCGCGCGCAATGCACGCAGCGTGCTGATCCCGAGCATATTTCCGAGTGGCTCGGCATGACGCGGATGATCGACATCTTTGTAGAGGACCGGATTGATGTCGCCACCACATCCTTGGACGAACAGCGCGACCGTTCCTTCACTCAGCGTCTCTTCGATCACCCTCGACGCGAAACCGGTCAGATCGGCGGTATTGGCACCGCCCGGCACTCCTTGAATTGGATGGCAGGCAAAGTTGTAAACGACGGCCAGCGTACGGCCATCAAGGCGATCTAAGCGCAGGATGCCGATCTCCGGATCGACCGGTCCCACTTCTGCAACGGCGTCATCGGGCGGGAGCGAGTACGCATGGCGCACGTCGGCTTCGCGACCACTCTTCAGCTTCAAGCGGCGGTTCTCCATGATCCGATTCTCGTGTCCACTTCCGGCACCGACCATGACCGGAACGAGGCTTTGAGCCGCCTGAGTCACCGCACTGACAGTTCGCTCAGCCACGTCGTTGCAGACCACACCATGACAATGACTGGCGTTGATCATGACGTGAGCCGGCGTGATCCCCAGTTCCTGCTCAATCCGTGATCGCACCTTCGGGAGGTAGTCGTGCTTGATATGCCCGATCTCACCAATCGCCACTGCATCGACCGTGATGATCACCGCCATCGCGGCGTCACTCTTCACAACCAGAGCCTTCACGTAGAGCGGGTCATTGACCGGGCCGGCCTCGACGTTGGTGATCTCGACCTTCGCGACTCCCGCCAGCAACGGCCCCGCCGCGCCAGCCATGTTTCCCGAGTACGCTATCGCCAAATTCGCCACCACGAAGGCCGTCATCAGCCCGCGATGAGAGGACGAGTCCTCGGAGCGCGGCTTCGCTTCGACCAATCTCAAGCAGCGGCCAATCAGCAGCAGATAACTCATAAGCATGATGGAGTCGCCTCGTGTCAGTGTCGCGGAGAACGCAGTGAGTGAACTGTGTGGTGAACTTTTTTTGAGTGTAACTTCGCTGGAGTCGAGTTCCCAATCGCCTGCTAGGTAACCTGTACGTTCTGTCGGTGACCTGCTCAACATTCCTCTGGACGATCAGCGGGTCGGTCGTCAGAGTACCCGTCGAGTTTCTGCGGCCAACCTTCCTCGTTGGCCATTCATTGCTGAGGGTGATTCGCATGGACCTTGATCCCAACTCCGTTCCTGCACAGCTCACATCGGCTGGTTCGAGTGCCACTGTCTCAAGCCTCGTCGGGCGACGCTGGCGTTTTGTTGTGATGTTGCTGCTGGCCGTGGGGGTGGTTGGCTATACAGCCTTCGGCCAATTTCGACGTGAGCCAAAGAATTCCGTGGCCGGGTTCCGAGTTGTGACCGAGTACCCTCACGATGCGTCCGCCTTCACGCAGGGACTGGTCTTCACCGACGGCAGGCTGTACGAGGGAACCGGCAAGAAAGGGGAGTCATCACTTCGCCGGATCGAACTCAAGACAGGGCGGATCGAACAGATCGTGCCACTCGACTCAGCGCTGTTTGGCGAGGGGATCACCGTCTTCGATGGCAAGATTTTTCAACTGACATGGCAGAACCGTTTGGGAATCATCTACGACCAGAAGACCTTCGAGTCGCTCTCCACGTTTCGTTACACGGGCGAAGGTTGGGGACTGACTCACGATGGCAAACGACTGATTCTCAGCGACGGCACTTCGACGATCCGCTTCCTCGACCCGAAGTCGTTTGAGGTCGTGAAGCGCATCAAGGTGAAAGCGGGCAACAGCCTGATCGACCAACTCAATGAGTTGGAGTTTCGCAAGGGCGAGATTTTGGCGAACGTCTGGCACACGAACCGCATTGCCCGCATCTCACCCGACAGCGGCGAAGTCCTCGGTTGGATCGACCTGACCGGACTTTATCCCGAGCGACAGCGGCAGAGCCGCGAAGATGTCCTCAACGGCATCGCCTATGACGAAGCTAATGATCGGCTCCTCGTGACCGGCAAAAACTGGCCGAAGATCTACGAGATTGAGATCGTGCCGCAACGTTGATGAGCATTGAATCCGACAGCGCAGGCTGCGCTGTATCTGGTTCCCTTGCCCCCGATAATGATCGCGAGCAATCGGACTGGTCCGTGATTCCATGTCACATCGGCGACCCCGCTTTCAGTCGCAGAGCGACAGGGCTACGTTGCCGACGAGGCTTTGTCACCCGTTACGGGACCGCCCATTGGCGACAATACTCTGGTCGAGAAAGCGGGCACACATTCTCGCAAAAACTCGAAGCCCCAATGAGTTGTGACGTTTCGCAATTTTCGCGTAACGCCTCTGACTTCTTGAATGATGAGGTCGCAGCCATGTTGCTAAATCGCCACCGTGGGATGAACTCGATTTGACCCGTGACGCCATTTGCCAAGACCTCGGCTCCCTTGTCGGGGAATGACACGGCTACGTTGCGTCAATCAATTGCTACCGCTCGCCCAACAACACCAGTGCAGTCAAATTTTCTCCTGCAAACAGATTCCGAGGTCATGCTCATGAACGCATCAGAATCACTGCCAGAAGTCGAGCTGATCGAGAATCCATCAGCCGACCTGAATCACCTCAATGGAGATTTGGCCGACTCGACTGTCTGTACGCTCCGAGCAGAATTGAAGACGATCGGACCTGAGTTGCAGCAATCCCCAGCGGAGCCGTTTCAGCGGGAGTTGGCGTGTGCTCGTGCAGTGGAGTTGGCGATCCTTGCGAAGGATGAAGTCGCATCCGACATGACGGTTGTCCTGAACGCGAGTTCCCTATCTGAATCGAAGCCAGTGGGTCTTGGCTCGATCGGGCCGTACGAGTTGTTGGAGGTGCTGGGACAGGGAGGGATGGGGACGGTTTACAAGGCGCGGCATCCACGGTTGGACAAGATCGTCGCGTTGAAGGTGTTGGTGTCGGGCAAGAAGATGACCGGCGATGTGCTGAATCGGTTTGAGCGGGAGATGAAGGCGGTTGGGAAGCTCGATCATCCGCATCTGATTCGAGCGCTCGATGCCGGGGAAGCGGACGGGGCACACTACCTCGTGATGGAGTACGTCGCCGGAACCGACCTGTCGGTGTTGGTGAAAGAACGTGGGCCGTTGCCGATCGCGGAGGCATGTGAGTTGATCTCGCAAGCGGCGCTGGGGCTGCAAGCGGCGCACTCGCGAGGCATGATTCATCGCGACATCAAGCCGGCGAATCTGATGTTGGCGAAACAAGAGTTTAGCTCGCCGGTCGTGAAGGTGCTGGACTTGGGCTTGGCGTTGTTGGCGGAAGCGGACAGCGTTCAAGCAGGGGGCCTCACGAGCGACGGCCAGATCATGGGGACGGTCGATTTCATGCCTCCGGAGCAGGCGCTCGATAGTCACTCGGTCGATTTTCGAGCCGACATCTATTCGCTGGGAGCCTCGTTGTACGCGCTGCTCACGGGAGGCTCGATCTTCCAAGGGCGACCGCCGCAATCGGTGATGCAGAAGCTCATGTCGCTTGCCAGCGAACCTGCCCCGCCGATTCGCGATCGACGCCCAGAAGTGAGCGAAGCTCTGGCCAAGATCGTGCATCGCATGATGTCGCGTAATCCGAAAGATCGGTTCGCCACGATGGGTGAGGTCGTCACTGCGCTCAAGTCGTTCGCGGCAGGAGCGAACCTCGCGACGCTATTCGGCGAGCCAGCCGCAAACGTAGCCGAACTCGCGAGAGTTCGGACGGACGCGACTCAACACTTTCAATCTGCGAAGGCCGAGATGGCGAAGCCTGAAGTCTCACGACTTCAGCTACGGTCAGCAGGGCGACGTCGTGGCCTTCAAATCGCGATAGCCGCTGCGTTGGCCGGAGTGATCGCTCTCGGCGCGATTGTGCTGTCGCTCAAGACGCCGAACGGCGAGTTGAGCGTCGAGATCCCGCCTGGCTTGTCGGAGGCCGAGAAGAAGCAAATCAAGATTGAAGTCACGGTCGATGGACACGCGCGCGTCGCGAGTGAGGCCAACGGTTGGGTGATCGAAGTGAAGGAAGGCAAGTACAAAGTCGAGCTCACTGGCGGACCTGACAGTGTTCAAATCAAGGACAAGCAGGTGACGGTCAGCCGTCGCGACAAGGCCATCGTCACGCTCACGTTGAAGGAAGCTGGGAAGACCGACGTACCGAAGGGAGTCATGCCCAGCACTCCAGCCACCGGCGATCTCACTGGGCAGCGCCAGACGGCTGCGTGGCTCATTGAGAATAAGAAGATCGGCGGCATCGGGTTTGAAGTGGATGGTCAGCTGGAAAACTTGAACGTCGTCCCGACGAAGCCGTTCAAAGTGCGGGAGCTGAATTTCCATCCGGCCAACAACGGTGGCAACCTCAAGCAGGAGGACATTCTGCGGCTGGCCGTGTTCACCGATTTGGAAACATTGAACCTCTGCCGCCAACCGCTGACCGACGCCGGCTTGGCGAGTCTGACGCCCTTGAAGCAGTTGAAGTCGCTCGATGTCAACATCACAGAAGTCACTCCGGCTGCTGTGGCCACGATTCGCGCGTTTCCCGTGCTCGAAGTCCTGCGTGGACCTGAAACCGATGAATGGCTGAAGGCGCTCGCCGGGATGCCGACGCTGCGGTCAATGTCCTTCCACCGGCAGGAGCTTTCGCTCCGCGCGTTGGGTTGGTTTGAGCAGTATCCGAAGCTGACGGAATTGAAATTCGAAGAATGCGGCACTTGGTCCCACGAGAAGCTGGCGACATTCAAGAACTGCAAAAGCTTGTCCAAGCTGACCCTGAGCTACATCTCGCTCGACGACGGCAAAATCACAACACTGAGCAGTTTGACTCAACTGCGCGAACTCGACCTCACGGGGACTCAGGTGACAGCGGAGGGGGTCAGAAGACTCGCGGCCGCTTTGCCAGGGTGCCGCATCCAAGCGGATTCACTGACGATCGGCGGTGCGAGCGAGCAACGCAAGCTCGCCGAGTGGTTGATGGACAAGAAGTACTTCTTCAGAACCACGGCGTTTAGCAGCGATCAGATCAAGGAACTCCCGCCCGATCCGTGGCAGGTGGTGTCCGTCGATCTGCATCTCCCAACTTCGGCGCAGGTTCACGAGTTCGCGGACCTAGCGGCTCCGTTGGGCACGATTAACATCGTCGCGGTGTTTGGCTCACCCGACTTCAACGCGGCCTCTTTGAAACAATTGATGCAAATCAAGTCCGTCCGAAACATCAACCTCTTACTTCGCCAAAACGCGGGCGCGCTAAAAGGAGCCGACCTAGAACTGTTGTCCGAATTGCCACACCTCACGAACGTCGGATTTGGCGACTCAGGCGCGATCAACGACGACGCGATCAAGGCGGTGAAAAAGCTGACCAAGGTCGTTGAGCTGAGTATCAATTCCTGCGCCATCACCGACGCAGGGGTGGAACAACTCCAAGAGATGCCGCAACTCAAGTCGATCTACGTGAATTCAACCCACTTGACCGACAAAATTTGGGAGACACTGGGACAGCTTTCTCACCTCGAAGGTCTCACGGTAGTCGGACACCTTGGCGTGACGGGTCAAGGAGTTTCCCAACTCCAACAGAAGCCGCTTGAATATTTGAACCTCGACGGGGTCAAGCTGAGTAACCAATCGCTTGAGGAACTGACATCACTGCCGGCGCTCCGTCATCTCAATATCCATAACACCCCGATCGACGACGAGGGCTTGAAACACCTCGCCGCCTCAAAGCTGGTCTCGCTAAACGTGAGAGGCACCAAAGTCACCGAGGCCGGCGTCAAACAACTCGCCACCGCACTCCCGAAATGCCGCATCGAATGGGACGGCGGCGTGATCGAGCCTTCAAGCGATCCGGTTCGCGCCTCGCAGTGAATGTCCTCGAACACAGTGGCGGGTTGGGACTCATCCTTCCAGGCGGGGTACCCGTCCACGTGCAGTCGATCGACCAATTGATGAACTGATGACGCATCTCCCGGCGATCCCCTCGTTGAAGCGGGTTTACCTGGCGAACAACAAGTTGACCGGCAAGGGACTCAACGAGCTCCAGCGGCAGAAGAGCCTCGAATACTTGAACGTCGATGGCGAACTGGCTCTCATGCTGGAAGACCTGAAGTCGTTCGCAGAGGCCATGCCCGGGGTGAAGATCGTGTCGGGACTTGGAACCATCGAACGTCGTCTTGCCAAGTAGTCTGTGGGTTGAATCGACGACCGCGATATTTGGAGTGCTGCGCTCCGAGTCGCAGCTTTTCAAAAGTTGTCCCTTGGTCAGGTGATGTTGAATTTGCACTCAGTACGGGTTTCGCGATTGATGCGTTTTGGAGTGCGACGGCTCGGGCCGTCACACTCCACGTGAGCACTCCCAAAAAAGTTTCGCGCAACTTGGTCGGATCAAACGCGGGATCGGTCGGACCCAAAGATCGCTCGGTCAGTGTCGGAAATGAGCGGGTCGATGGAGTGACAGACTTCTGAAGACTTCGGGAGTCTGGAGCCCAAGATGGGCCGGAGAATGTCTCAGAGGCTATCCGGGAATTGGTCTTGCCGTAAGCGGTGGATGTTGATGATGTTCGCGTTTTCCTCATACGCAAAGGAGTGCGCGAGCATGTCGAAG
>JAYTXB010000527.1:0-3016 GCA_043743205.1 Schlesneria sp. | reverse complement strand
TGTCCTCGGTGATCCGATCGGTCACAGCCTCAGTCCGCTGCTGCACAACACGGCGATGAAACAGATCGGCTTCAACGGCGTCTACCTGCCGTTGCGAGTCACTCCCGACCAGTTCGCCTCGACACTCGACGCCTTCTCGTGGCTGAACGTGCGCGGCTACAGCGTGACGATCCCGCACAAGGAAGCCGCGCTGGCCAAGGGGGACCGGTGCGAAGAGATCGTCCGCCAGATCGGTGCGGCCAACACGTTGTCTCTCGATGAGAACGGTCAGTGGGAAGCGGGCAATACCGACTTTCAAGCGGCGCTCGACAGCCTCGAACTCGCGTTTCAACCGGGTGAATCGCTCGAAGGGAAACGAATCCTGATGCTCGGCGCGGGCGGCGTTGCTCGTGCGATCGGTCTCGGTGTGACGCGACGCGGCGGCGTGCTGGTCATTGCCAGTCGCACGACTGCTCGCGCGCAGGCTCTCGCCGAATCGCTCGGCTGCCGACATCTCACGTGGGAGAACCGAGGTTCCGAGTACGCTGACATCCTGATCAACTGCACGCCGATCGGCATGTCACCGAACGTCAACGAATCCCCCTTCCAAGAGAACTGGCTGCGCGACGAGATGATCGTGTTTGACACGATCTATAACCCCGAGCAAACGCTGCTGTTGAAGGAAGCCCGCGCACGCAATTGCCGCACGGTGTCGGGGATCGAGATGTTCGTGCGACAGGCGGCGGCACAGTTCCAATGTTTCACCGGTCAGCCCGCTCCGCTCGACACCTTGAAAGCGACGCTGCGACAGGGCATCTCGGCCGCGAGGGGCTGAGACGACTGTTCACGATGGCCGCTGCTGGTCCCCTCGTCCCCGCGTGTGCGAGGGATTCTGCGTTCTTAGATGCCGCCACACACCCTTGCTCACGCTGCGGGTTTCTAACGCGAGTGTCATTGGGCGAGCACCTTTCCGATCATCCGTCACAGCAACGGACCCTCCGTTCTGACTGTGGGCGCAGCACAAGTTTTGGTCAATCCAACGCCGCCGCTTGCCGAACCGAGGAGCGAGAACCGCGCGTCACGGAGGTCTCGACTGCGGTTTGGATAGTCCGTTGTGCGCGGGAGAGAAATTCCATTCCGACCAAACAACAATGTGGCGACACACGCCGAACGCAGGCACTCGTGCGCGGTCTCAGTCTCTCTTTTTTATCAATCTCAATAACTTCTCAAAACTTCGGCCTTCGATGCGTTGGCAACTCCCAAATCATCTTCTATGGTGTGGGAGAACACTGATGCGGGCACGAGGCTCGTATTCTGCCGCTCCAGAATTACTCGTGAGAAGGATTGTGCGATGTCATTCGGTCTCTGGCGTTTGCTCGTGGGCGTGGGAAGTTTTTTACTCTTCGCCCCGTCAGTTGGATTCGCTGGCGAGGCTGACCTCAAGATTCCCGTCCTGCCGATGTTTGGGTTTGAATGGTCGCTGCTGATGAGCGGCATGCTGGTCTGTGTGGGTGGGTTGGTCTTCGGTTATTTGATGTACCGCCACTTGGAACAGCTCCCCGTTCACTCGTCGATGCGCGATGTCTCCGAGTTGATTTACGCGACCTGCCAGACGTATCTGCTCACACAGGGCAAGTTCATCCTGCTGCTGGAAGTTCTGATCGGTGCGGTGATGGTCTATTACTTCGGAGTGCTCGAAGGGAAACCGGCGTTCGATGTCGCGGTGATCCTGCTGTTCAGCTTGATCGGGATCGCGGGAAGCTACGGCGTGGCGTGGTTCGGGATTCGAGTCAACACGCTGGCGAATAGTCGTGCCGCGTTTGGAGTCTTGCGCGGCCTGCCATTCCCCGCATCGGTCATTCCACTCCAGGCGGGAATTGCGATCGGCATGTTGCTCATCAGTGTCGAGCTGCTGCTGATGTTGGCCGTGCTGCTCTTCATGCCGAGTCACCTCGCCGGGCCGTGCTTCATCGGCTTTGCGATTGGCGAATCGCTCGGTGCGTCGGTGCTCAGAATCGCGGGGGGAATCTTCACCAAGATCGCCGACATTGGTGCAGACCTGATGAAGATTGAGTTCGGCATCGACGAAGATGACGCGCGCAATCCGGGTGTGATCGCGGACTGCACGGGCGACAACGCGGGCGACTCGGTCGGGCCGACAGCCGATGGATTTGAGACCTATGGCGTGACGGGTGTGGCTCTGATCTCGTTTATCACGTTGGCCATCAAGGCTCCCGGTGGAGCGGAAGCGGCGACGAATGCGATTCAAGTACAGTTGCTCACTTGGATATTTGCATTGCGGGTGTTGATGGTCATCACGTCGCTCGGGGCTTACTGGCTCAATCATCGTGTCTCGCGAGCGAAGTACGCCGCCAGCACGACCATGAATTTTGAGACTCCGTTGGAAGTGTTGGTCTGGCTGACTTCCGCACTCTCCATTGCCGTCACCTATGCGGCTTCGTACTTCTTGCTGAAGGATCTCGCGGGCGATGCAACTCTATGGTGGAAGCTCGCCACGATCATCAGTTGCGGAACGCTCGCGGGGGCGGTAATCCCCGCCCTCGTGCGCGTCTTCACCTCCACTCATTCGGCTCATGTGCGTGAGGTCGTCGAAGCCTCGAAGGAAGGGGGCGCGTCGCTCAACATTCTGTCGGGGCTAATCGCCGGAAACTTCTCGTGCTTCTGGCTGGGGCTGGCGATCGTGGCGTTGATGGCGGTCGGAAACTCGTACGCGTGGATGGGTGCTCAGAACATGATGATCAGCCCGCAAGCGACCTCGGTCTTTGCGTTCGGCCTCATCGCGTTCGGGTTCCTCGGCATGGGACCGGTGACGATTGCCGTCGATTCGTATGGACCAGTCACAGACAATGCTCAATCGGTGTTCGAACTCTCCATGATCGAAACCTTGCCGGGGATCGAGCAGGAGATTGAACGTGATTTCGGCTTCAAGCCGCAGTTTGAAACGGCCAAGCACTTCCTCGAAGAGAACGATGGCGCGGGGAACACGTTCAAGGCCACGGCCAAGCCAGTGCTCATC
>JAYTXB010000526.1:0-6729 GCA_043743205.1 Schlesneria sp. | reverse complement strand
CGCGAATCGACGGCAAGCTGGCCGCTCTCACCCGCCTTGTCCTGCGAATGGCATTCGTAACAACGCTGCACCAACAACGGCCGAATCTTCTTCTCGAAGAACTCGGTGGCGGCTCGTTCGTCGGCGGGCGGATTCGCGGCGAAGCACGCGACGCGAGGCAACAAGACCGCGATCAACAATGCTGGTGCGATCAGCCGACACATGCGGAATGCTCGCGGTTGGTTGTGAAATCGCCGAAGCCGGGAGTAATGACGCATTCGCGGTTGAGAGCATCTCACCGGCGGTGTCTCCAATAGTCTGGGCCATGAAATCGCACCGAGTCCATCGGGGTCAGTCCTCATCGCGGAGTTGCGACCACGGAACAGCATCGACGGGATCGTTGCGGCGGCGTCTCATTTCAGCCACGAATTCAACATCGTCGACGCTGTCCAAGTCTGCTTCATCACCCATCGTTTCCAAAAGCTGGCTCACAATGGCCAAGCGATCCGATTCCGGAAGTCGCAGGGCGGCGGAGACAAGTTCCTCGGCAATTGTGGACATGGCTTGGCTCCGACGAGAAGTGCTGAACACGAGCCGATGTGTCAGCTCGGTCGCATTCTACAGACAACCGAAGACTTGGCGAGCCATCGCTATCGCCCACGTAGGGCACGCGGCTCGCGTGCCTCGTTTTTCAGTTGGGTGTCACCGGCATTCCGGTTTTGTCCCCAACGGGGGCCGATTCGATAGCCCAAGGTGAAGCCTTGGGAAATCGTGTGATCAGCTTCCCCGTAGCCCTGAAGGGGCGAAACCGAACTGATTCAGGCTCTGTTACGCCCCTTCAGGGCTGGAGTTCCTGTTCGCGAACCCAACCCAGGGCGTTGCCCTGGGCTATCGAATAACGCCCCTTTGGGGCTGAAATACGGAATGCCGGTGACACCCCTTTCAATTGAACAAGCACGCGAGCCGCGTGCTCTACGGTGGTCTTTCAACGAACACTCAGCGCAGCACTTCAAACAGGTTGCTGCGACCGTCGGTCCAGACGAGCGGTTGCTTGCGTGGAGGATCGAACGGCAAGACTTCAGCCGGGTCCAACTGAATGGCATCGAGCGTCGATCGGTCGCGGCACAGGAATGTCCAGAAGGCGGCTTGGGTGGCGGACTCGTGGCGCTGGCGATTCACCAACGTTGTGACGGCAAGCTTTGTTTCTTGAGCCAACCCGGCCAGAAGAGGTCGCAGGTCGAAGTGCAGATTGGAAATGTGGCAGGCCAAGATGCCGTTCGGTTTGAGATGCCGTTGATAGACGGCGAGAGCCTCCAGCGTGAGCAGGTGCGCCGGGATGGCATCGCCTGAGAAGGCATCCAGCACGAGTACATCAAACTGCTGATCGTCTTCCAATTCGAGCATCAGCCGCGCGTCTCCCGACACGATGTCGGTCTTTCCCGCGCACGAGCTGAGATACGTGAAGTGCTTTCCCGCCAGTCCGATCACGTCGGGATTGATCTCGTAAAACCGGAAGCGATCGCCGGGTCGAGCATACGTGGCGAGCGTGCCGATCCCGAGGCCGATCACACCGACATGACGCGGTTGATCGTTTGAGCCGCTGCGCAACAACCGTCCGATCCCTGTCGTCTCACCGTAGTAGGAAGTCGGCACGAGTCGCCGTTCGTTCGCTTGGAATTGCGTCCCGTGGACGATCCGGCCGTGAACCATGTCCTTCACGGCTTCACCCCGTGCAGTCTGGCGAGCTTCGACTTTCAACACACCGTAGAAGTTGCGACTCACCGCGATCGCTCCTTCCGCATACCGATCGACCTGCGAGAGCGCGACCATCGCCACGCCGAGGACGATGACCGTGCCCCAACCGCGCGTCATCGACGGCGCGGCCGATGCGGCTTGAGGAGCACGCAACGTCATCAACTTCATCGAGAGGAGCGCGAACGCCAGCAGTCCGAGTTGCAGTTCGTAGTACGACGCAAACAAGAACGGAGCTGCCAGGCACACGAACAATCCGCCTCCCGCACCGCCCGCTGAGATCGTCAGGTAGTACGTCGTCAGGTGTCGCGGATGCGGCTTCAGTGAGACCAGTTCACCGTGACAGACCATGCAGATGCAGAACATCGCCGCGAAGTAGACGAAGACCTGCGTGAAGATGCCGGTCATCGAGCCTCGCCCCAACACGTACAACACGGCCAGACAGCCGATCCCCGCCGCGATGGCGAACGGACGACGGACGTACCAACGATCGCTGTCGAAGCAGAGGATGAACGTCAGCAGATACAGCGCGAGCGGCAACACCCACAGGAACGGGATCACCGCCACGTCCAAACAAACTTGGTTCGTCGTGGCGAGCAGCATCACCGAGGCGGTCATCGACAGACCGAACCACAGGCCGAGCGACTGTCGCGTCGGCGTTTCATCACGCTCGAGTTGGGTCTCGGGCGTGAGCAGCGCGAGGCTGGCCAGCGTGACGGGCGTCGCACGCTGCCACATCCAGACCGCGCCCGTCGCACACAGCAGCGCGAAGCCACAGAACAGCAGCGACCACAGCGTCGATTGCGTCGTCGTGGCGAAGCTCGGTTCGACGATGAATGGGTACGAGACCAAGGCCAACAGCGAACCGATGTTCGAGAGTGCGTAGAGGCGATACGGCGAATGATGCTCATGCGTCCGACTGAACCAGCCCTGCACCAGTGGCCCCGTCGAGGAAAGGATGAAGTACGGCAGACCGACGCTGGAGACCGTCAACAGCATGATCCGCCACGCGGCACCATCACCACTGGTCGGCTTCCACGACGGATCGGGCGTGATCGGGAGCGAGATCAAAGCGAGCATCAAGAGCGTCAAGTGGAGATAGCCCTGCTGGCGCGGAGTCAGATAGCGCGTCGTCAGATGGGCATAGGCATAGCCGCCAAACAGCAGCACCTGAAAGACCAACATGCACGTCGTCCAGACGGCCGGACTGCCGCCGAACCACGGCAGGATGTATTTGCCGATCAACGGCTGAACTTGGAACAGCAAGAAGGCACTCGTGAAAATTGTCGTGGCGTAGACGGCCGCCAAGCTGCGCGAACCCATTGAGATCGACATGCCTTCCCTTTGACGGACTGAACGAAACGCGAACTGCTGGTCAAGACGACTGACGCACGATGGCAACGGCTGTACCGATTCTGTCGCCGCTCGTCGCGCGTGAGACTCCCGACATCGCGAAACGTAGCTCGCAAACGGCCAATCGGTGGAACAATGTTGTGAAAAGGCCACATGCTGCGCGTGGTTTCGTTGAGAGGCCGGTGATTGAGTCGGCCGCCAGCTTGGTCCCGTTGCCCCGAATTCGAGGAAGGAGGAAGAGGGAGGCTTTGAGTTCTTCTGCGAGGCCGCTTCCGGATCGGATCACCGCCGATGATGGTTCGCGACAACCGGTTCACTAGTGGGGGCATCACCGAGCATGGCAGTGGACCTTGATGCTGAAGGAATGTCGCCTTTCGCTCCGCGAAAGATGTGCTGCCTTCGCGAAACGAAAGGCGACAATGTTTATTTCACGGGGACCAGTTGCACGGCATCGATGTGGACGACGCCCTGCGAACCGGCGACTTTGAAGACGACCGCGAAGTTCTTAGTCTCGTCAAAGCGGAACTTGCCGATCGACTGGAAGCCGTTGGCTCCTTCTGGGGCTTTCGTTTGATTGAGCGTCACGGTCTTCTCGCCGTCGGCGCTCCGCACGGTGATCGACGCGGACTTCGCTCGGTTCGCGTGCGTGCCCCAAGAGACGCGGACATCGTAGTCACCCGCTCGCGTGACCGAGAACGGGAATCGAGCGGTTGCTTTCGAGTCGCTCGAATAGTGGTAGTTCTCGCCCACGAAGCCCGGCAGGCTGCCGTTCGATTCCCAATTGCCGGTCAGCTCGGATTGCTCGTCGTCGATCACGATCCCTTCGAGTTTCGCGGGATCGAGGCCAGCAATTGGGCGAGGAGGAACCGTCACTCCCGCAGGCAGCACGAGCGGACCTGCGAGCGAATCGCGACGCTTCGCACCGGGTTCGTTCATCAGTTCCTTCAGCAGATCGAGATGCCGTTCGTAGACGCCGCGCGGCGAGGTCTCGTGACGCACGCAAATCCAAGCGGCCTTGCCGACGACCTCGCCCATCATGCCGCAGGTCCGCATCACGCGAATCGGCCCGATGGCTTCGCGCTCGACGCTGATGTCGCGACCGGCCATGAAGAGGTTCTTGATGTTGCGGCTGTAGAGGCAGCGGTACGGAGCCCAGTACGGTCCCTTGTAACGATACTCCTTGCCGTCGGTGGCGACCGAGATGAACTCGTCGCCCTTCAGCCCGTCTTTGAAGTCGGGGTGCGGCACGTGAATGTCGATGTGCCAAGTGTTAGGGAACGCGGGATCGGGAAACGTCGTGCCGCTGCGGAAGTCATCGGCTCGCAGCACGAGATCGCCGAGCAACCGACGTGATTCGCGTTTGCCGGCGATGAACGCGCTCCATCCCAAACGGTGATTCGGGAATTGCGCATCGACGTTCTTGAGAGCGTCCCAAGCTCCGTACATCGCTCGCATGTTGAGATCGCGAATCCGCTCGATGTCGTTGATCGGGTCTTTGTCGAAGCCGCTTTCCCAGAACCATCCGCCGAGGTTACTCAGCGGGTCATTGGCCCATTGAGCCTTGAAGTTGCTGCGACCGGGGAACGGCTTCTTGCTCAGGTCGAGCGCCCACTCCAAACGCGGGAAGGGAGCGGCCACTTTGCCCGCCTCGGCCTGCACGGTCAGAGCGTCTTTGTCTTTGCACTCGCACTCCAGCACCTGCTTCTTGTTGGCTTGATCGAGCACGTTCCAAAGGTTGCTCGCCCCCATGTTGCCTTCGTTGGAGATCTCGTAATCAGCCCCGGCCAGGTAGCCGACCGTGCCGTCTCCCGTGCAGTCCGCGAAGAGCGTCCCGCGCACCTTCACGCGCTTCGCACTCCGCGTGTTCTGAGCCGTCACAGACACGATGCGACGATCAACAGCCTCCACCGCATTGACGCGATGTTCGAGCAGCAGCGTGAGGCGCGACTCGGCCCGAACGACTCGCAGTTTGCGTTCGTCGTCATAGATATTGCCGCTCTTGGCATTGCCGTCGCCAGCACGTTTCGGAGGACAGAGTTCCTCGACGATCTCACCGATGTGAGTGAACGGCTTTTGGCGAGTATGCCCCTCCGGCCAGACTCGCACTTCACTGCTGCCGTTGCCGCCGAGCACCGGTCGATCCTGAATCAACGCGACCGTCAACCCATTGCGAGCCGCCGATACCGCCGCCGCTGTCCCTGCCACTCCGCCTCCCACAACCACGAGATCGAACTGCCCGCCATCGTCCGGCGGACCTTGCACGCCGAGTTGCTTCCGACGCCACTCGGTCATCTCCGCGCCTTGGTTTGGAGGCACGAACTTGTCGTCGCGCGCGAAGACGATCGCGTCGCAACGTCCCTCGAACCCGGTAAGGTCATGCAGCGCGACGGTCGTTTCAACTTCGACATCGACCGTACCGCCGTCTTGCCAATGCCACTCGGCACCCTTCGTTCCGAAGGTCTCTTTGAGCGGCTTACCATTCACCAGCACTTGAAACTTGCCCGGTGCTCCGGGGACTTTCCACGGAGCAACCCAATCGCGAGTCCGCACCCAAACGCGATATGCCCCTTGCTCAGGAAACGTGACCTTCGTCAGGGCGTCCTTGACCGGCACGCCCAATCCATGCGCGAGCAAATAAGGCGAACCCATCTGGTCCATCGACTGCTGATCGACATCCCAACCGCCGAGCGACGCAAACTGCTCCGCTTCCAGCAACACCTGCTGCGCGGGCAGCACCGAAGGAAATAACAACGCGACGGTGATGGTCACGGCGATGTTCACAGCGATGAGATTCATGGTTTGGTCCTATTGATTGTGAGATTCGCCAGTGACATCTTTCGCTCCGCGAAAGTAGCGCTACTTTCGCGGAATGAAAGGCGACACTTCGGGTTGCACGGATCGTGTGAGCTGTGGTCGAAGTAAAACGCCAGCATCTGTTTGGCACCTTGAAACATCGGCGGGTTCAGTACCTTGTCGTCGGCCTTGCCAAAGGTTTCAAACGCGATCGTGTAATTTCCATAACTTCCTTTCGGCAACGGCGACAACGCTTTGAACGAGGTCGCAAGTTACTTTCTGCCCGCCGACTTCGCCGCCATGAATCCACAACATCACCGAGCGGTAGTTTGAAGCATCGACCTCGGCGGCTTTCGCGACGTTGAAGCGGAACTTCGGGTCGGTGATCGATTGCAGCGCGAGTGGCATCGCCGGTTTCAGGGAGTCTTGTCAGCCTGCTTCTTCTTGGCCTTGTTGGCGTGTCGGCCGGTGCCGTCGCCGGTGTCGAGGATGCCTCCGGCTGGGTTCAATTTGCTGAGTGCGGCTTGCAGGCGAGTTCTCGCGGCGAGGGCGGCGGCGTCTTGTGATTCCGGCGCGATGAGAGTTTCGGTGAACGGAGCGCCGCGCATGTCGAAGAGTGCTCCGGCTTCGTTCAGCTTCCAGTTGGGTTCGCGGACGTACCACATGCGGGCCAGTTGAATGAAGATCCCGTCGCGCGGCGTGCCGGGTTCACCGAGCAGCGCGGGGGCGAAGCTGTGGCCGTCGAGGATCGGCTGCTCCGCCAGTTTCGCTCCGGCGAGTTGAGCGAACGTCGGCAGCAGGTCGGTCGAGTCGATCATTTCGGAGCAGACTTTGCCCGACGGAGTCTGGCCG
>JAYTXB010000525.1:0-8610 GCA_043743205.1 Schlesneria sp. | reverse complement strand
CCGTTGAAAAACTGTAGGATGGCCTTCTAGGCCGTCGTTTTTCTGCGGGAAATCGGACGGGCAAGATGCCCATCCTACGTTTTTCAACGGGCTGATAAGACGGGTCTCGGGCTTTCCAGTCGATTGTGTTTACACTCGCGATCACGTCGGCTCGGATGTGGGAGGGTTGAACTTGGGAGCGGTCGCATCGACGGCGTGGCTGGAAGAACGCCAACCTCCTTCACGTGGGACCGGAACCTCCTCTTTCGCGACGACGGGCAGCTCGGTGGTTTCGGGCGGTTCTGTCGTGGCTGGTGTCGGTGGCTCAAATTTAGGAGCCGCCGTTTCCATCTTCTCTTCCGTCGGAGTCGGACGCAAACTGTTGCTCGACTCGTTCTTCGAGAACGACGAACGATCAACCTCGTCCTCGATGCCGCTCAGCCCCTTCTTGAATTCAGTCACTCCCTTCCCGAGACTGCGCGCGACTTCCGGCAGACGCTTGCCGAACAACAACAGCGCGATGATCCCCAGAAATACCATTTCCATCGGGCCGATCGGTCCCACGATTGATCTCCTCAACAAGACTCATAAAAAAACAACGACTTCGCCGTAGTTGCCGGATTTGGGAACGACGCGAACCAGACTCAGAGACACGATGCCGCTTACTTGCTGGAATCGTTCTTGGTGTCGATCGCGGGCGGAGGATTGGACTTGTCATCCGCATCACCATCACGCACACCCTTTTTGAATTCGGTCACACTCTGTCCGAGTGAACGCATGGCACCGGGGAGCCGACTGCCGAACAACAGCAATGCGATTCCCCCGACAATGCACATCTCCATTGGACCCAAGAAGAACGCCAGCGGAAACATCTCGACCTCCTTTTTTCAGCAGCGAAACCGGCACTGAAAGCACAGAAGAAACTGATCGTGGCAGAGACTACGGACGGCAGTCTCTGGATTTTCGTGAGGCAGGATTTGAATCGGCCCGTAACCGTCGAGCCGGTGATTCTCGAAGCTCTGGTCTGGCTGGTCCCAAGAGACGGCAGACTACTCAAGAGAGTTGTCTGGTACAGACTGAGATGGGCAGGCTCCAAACCGACCCGACACACGCGAGGCAAACAGGCCAATGAGACTCGACCCGTCTTGAAGACTCTAACGTGGATCCACTCAGATCGCCCGCGAAAGTGAGCAGGACTGTTGAGCGGTGGGCCGATTCTAGCGGGCGAGGTGGGACTGTCAATTCGCCCCGCAGAGTCTCACCAACCGACTGTGACGATTGCAACAGTTCTCCGCGTCGTTCAGCCGATGGCATCGACGTATGTCGCCGCAAGCAACAATGACATCTCGGCGAACTGAACCGCTTCGCACCACGATCGCAGTTCCGCGTCAGTCTTGGCTGCTTCACAAAGACGGTCGTTTCGACGCGCTGGCCCATTCGGATATCCCGTCAATCCCGCCGGTCGGATCACGGTGAACGTCCTGTCGTCTACGGCCCCTTGGGCTTGGCATCCAAGGCCGGCAGCGGCACGTTCTCGAAACGGAACGAGACCGTTTGTTCTTTCACGTCGCGGAACAGCTTGAATTTCACTTCCGTGTTCTCCGCGAACTTGCCTCCCTGATCGAAAGCTTGCAGCCGAAACACAGGCTGGACCTTGTCGATGTCAGGCATGAATATGTGCGTGACTCCGGCAGCCGATTGAGGACCGGATGCAGTCGCCCTGCCTAGAAAGTGGGCCTTCCCACAGGACAACGTCAGGCTCTCCATGCCTCCACCAATTGGCTTGTTGAGCAGTAGCTTCACCCCGGCCGCCTTCAGGTCTGGATCAGCCAATGCGCGGAGGGCTTTTTTCGGTGCATCTGTGATCGAGAAGTCGCGTGCAGATTCAAACGTCAGCAGCTTGAACGTCCCTTCCAGTGCGATAATTTTCGTCACTTTGGCGGCCGGAGGATCGACCGCGAATCGGACCCGCATGGCCCCCGTCGGGTGCGTGAAGTTGAGCTTGTCGGCGCTGTCGTAAGGGACCATTCCTTTGAGCGGGTCAGGCCCGAATGTCATTGAGTTCTTTGCCTCCTTGAGTGATCCACCTTCGATCGACATGGTCTTCATCGAGACTTGGCCGAACGCACAGTAGGTGTTCAGCGAGTCGCCGCTCACGTCGAACATCAACTGCACCGGGACCGATTGCTTTCCGTCAAGACTGGGGATTGGGAAGTCGTTCCAACTGGTTCTCGCGGAGAGAGTGTATCCCGCAGGCAGCCCTTCGGTACTCGTCGATGCCACTGGCTCGGTTTCACTTGGATTTGGCTGTTGGCCGAACTGGCCGGAGGAAGGGTTCGCCGCCGCCGGACTAGGAATAGCTCCTAAACTCGGGCCTTTGCTCTGGCCACCCAGCAGCGGGTTCAAGCCGCCTGTCATCGCCATCACCGTCAGGAGCGTGGGCAACTGTTCGAGCTTCGCTTGAGCAGAATCGGGGACGCTCGTGGCGAGTCGCACTTGTTGAGACTGTTCCTCCAGCTTGATGTTGTCGAGGAGCATCTGGCCGAGTTCACCGAGTAACGGCGGAGCAGCACCTTTGAGAATTCCGAACTGACTCTTGGCCTGAGCCAACTGAGTTTCAAGCTCCCCCTTCAGTTTCTTCGATCCGTCAGCGCTGCTGTTCGAGACCGCCAAATTGAGATCAAACCCACCTTTGATCGACAGCCCAAGACTCACGGTCTGAATCCCGTACTCTTTGATCCAGGACTGCATCATGGCGACTGGCATCGGTAGCTCGACCCCTGCCGGGAGGTCTTCCGGCTTCGGCTCCTGCACGATGCTGGCGAGTATGAAGTGCGAGGCATGTTCGATCCCCGTGAACTCCTTTCGCGGCGTGACCGTTTCACCGCGATCCATCGTCGCGAGCAGGTCTTTCATGGTGGCGAAGACCAGCGTGTTCGCATCGGGAGCCCACACACCCGAACTCGGCTGCGAGGGTTTGAGGGGAGCTTCAAAATACGTCTTGCCCTGATGTTCCTTTTGCTGATTCTCACCGGTGACCTGCATGAGTGCGTTCAGATCAATCGACTTCTTCGTGCGAATCACGCCGACGAAGCGTTGGTCTTCAGGACGCAGATTGCCAAACGGATTGGGCGGCATCATCCCGGACGAACCGAACCCCGGTGGAGGTGCTGCCGCTCCGTTGGCTCCGTCTGGAGCTTTCGAGCGGAGCATGGCTCCCGACAAATCGGCCACGCCAACGGTAACACTCTCGACTTCGGTCGGCAGCATGCCGGTCTGCTTCTGGAAGTCGGCGACAACGGTCGCCGTTTGCGGCAGTTCGAGCGCCGACTTCAACAGTGGCGCCGCCCAAATGTCGGCCACTTTCACGTGGATCAGCAATTCGGTGTCGGCTGGCATCCAACGCAGCGCGAGTGTCTTTTCTGCGGGACTGATCGGAGCCGGTGCTACTGGAACAGCCGCAGGGGCGGCCTCCGCAACCGGTGGCGGCGCAAGCTCTGCTTTGGCTCCTCCAAAAACGCCCGCAAAAAACAGCCCCGCAATCAGTAACACGACTGCCACCGCAACACCGCCGCCGATCAGCACGGCACTGTTGCCGGCGCTTTCTCCGCCACTCTTCTTGCCCCCGGACTTCTTCCCTGTCGAGTCGCGACTGCCGCGCTTGCGACTGCCGACTGACTTCGCAGGAGCTTCGTCTTCCTCAAACGAGTCCGCATCCTCGTCGCCTCCGTCCAGCACTTCCGCAACGAAGATTTCTTGGCACTTGGGACACTTGATCTTCTTCCCGAGCTTGCTGCTGTCGGGGAGATTGAGCTTCGCGGCGCAGCCGGGACATTCAACAGAGACTTTGGCCATGAACAACGCTCCAGCAACTAATGACTCAGCGAATCAAAGCGTGGCAGATCACGCGAACAACGACGAACGGTCACATGCGCCGTCAATGTCATCGTACTCTGAGTTCGCGACTTTGCGAGGCCAGACGGTCGTCGCTGAGAGCTGAGCGGTGCAGTCGCACATGGGTAGTTCTAGTTGTGAAGCGACGGCAGCGAATAGCCGTGCGTGTTAACCCACGGAGCGGAAGACCGTTACGACCGAGAGCCGCGAAACGGCTGCAGAAAGAGGCTTTCATTCTCGGCACTGCTGTCGCCGCTTCGCGGCTCACCGGTTTCCTGCTTTCTCCGCTGCGGGCTGACGCCCCACGGCACTGGTTTTAGAAATTAGCCGGAACGCGCTAGCGTCCGGTTTGCTGAGAACGACGAGAACCGGACGCTAGCGCGTTCCGGCTGATGTGTTCGGGTGCTCTAAAACAAGTGCCATGGGGCTGACGCCCGCAGCGATTTGCTGGCATCGCTGCGCGATTCAAATCCGTGGGAATCGGGTCACCAATGAGCGACTGCACCCGGAGTTGAGGTCGGCCGAACGCTTGCCTTGTGGCCTCTGCGGTGAAACAAAGCCAGCAGTTCAATCACTGCCGAGCGAGGAGTTGCAACGCCATCGTTAGCACCGGTTGCTTTGAATCGAGAATCCGATTGCTTTGGTCTTTCGTGAGCGTCACGTTCCACGCTCAAGCGTTGAATTTGTCTTCGCCCTCTTGGGGAGAAAACAAAAACATCGCAATTTTGGTTCTGCGCCATTCGTGTTTACGGGCGGCGGAGACACAGCATTGGTAGTGGATCAGTTCCACAACACAAGAATCAACACGCTTGGCGGAGAACCGCAATTTTTAAACTCACGCGGCGGGTTGGTAAATCAGTTCTCGCCGCTCGCCTAATCGCAAGCCGGTGGCGATCGCGCAGATTCGATGTTGATCATTAGCCGTGTACACCGGACACGCACGCCTTCGGCTTGCGGTTAAACAGGCGAAGGTGAATTGAACACTCGACATCACGAGGCGACAACGGCTTTCTCGGCGAAGCGATCGAAGGCACGTTCTCGTTCGGCTCGGGTTTCGGAGTGAACTCGCCGCAGCAGTCGCTCTTGAGCGGGAGTCAACTCCATGTTGCGGCGTTCCAACGCGGCGCGGGCTGTGGCGAGGCCTTTCTCCAGCGGGAAGCCGTCGATGAGGTCACCATGCCAGATGCGGGAAAATGACGGAACGTGTTTCGGCAACAGTTCACCATCGGGCAGGATCAAGGACATTACGCCGACCGACGTGCCCGTGTTGAACAAGCTGCCGATGGCGGTCTTGGTGTGGTCGCCGATGAAGCAGCCGACCTTTATTTCGCCCGAGTCAATTGCGACTCCCGACAGCGGCACCTTCACCGCCGAGTAGTCGTTCTTCAGATCGCTGTTCGTGGTGAGCGCTCCGAGATTGACCCACGGGCAAACGTAACTGTGTCCGAGAAAACCGTCGTGATACTTGTTGACGTAGCCGTGCAGAATTGCCTCTTCGATCTCACCGCCGACGCGACAGACGGGACCGATGCTCGTCCCTTCACGCACGTTGGCGCGGAAGAGCTGAGACTTGCGACCGATGTGACACGGCCCCTCCAATCGCGTGAAGGCTTGGATCATCGCCCCTGCTTCGATGGAGACCGGTCCCTTACGAGCATCGATCACGACAAAGGGATCGATGCTGGCAGAGGGATCTACGAAGACGTTCTTCAGGTCACCCAGCACGGCGACTTGTGGTCCCAACTCGGCCGCCTTCGAGGGACCGCAGTCTCGCGCCGCGAAGTCGGCTCGCAGTTGAGCAGCGTTGTGATGAATCAAGTCCCACGGGTAGCGAGCCAACTTCCCCGGCACCGTGACACGCCGCCGTGTGCGCGCGATTTGTGAGAGGGCATCGTCCCAATTGTCGCCCGTCAGCAAGGCCGCTTCCAACGGATCGAGTGTCAGGAACACGACCGTGCCATCGATCACACCGGCTACGTCAGAATCGCAGAGTGGAAGCGTTTTGGGATCGGCCAGCCACCGCCCATTGATGAGCAGCGTCGATCCGCGTCGCAACCAATCCGTGTCGTTGACGTGCGCTTCGGGATGCTCCTCGCGATAGACCGCCGCCAATGAATCGCGCAGGAAGACACCGCAGTCGTCCACGGGCAGTGAACGAACGACCCGTTCTCGCGCCGAGAACTCGCCGCACAACAACTCGAATACCGGACGCAGGAGCGCGATCGGAGCAAAGTCCGGCGCACAATGGTCCTCAAACAACGCGACTCGCATGACAAACGTCCCTTCCTTGGAACAACTGCGGTCACACCTTCATCAAGAGCATCCGCCGCAGCGAGCGGGAATTTAGCCGCACACGGATTTCGAGTGAAGACCGCTTCGTTTCGGTGGTCGGAGACCGTGGGGGCGTTCGAGTGACGTGGTCCGAATGCATTTCCAAAATAGCCCAAGGCGCCAGTGAGGGCTGCGTGTAGTTTGGCCCCGCAGCCATGGCTGACGCATCGGGCTGGCTCTGCGGTCCTGTTTAGTCGGCTCGGCGTCCCAATGATGCTGGGCTGCTCGACTTTTTGCGACTCGTGAGATTCTCGAACTTGGGCTCAACTTGCACGGGCCATAGACTGCCAGTAGCCTCACGCAGTGGGATCAGCCGATGTAAATGATCGGTCAATCTTTCAAGGAGAGTCGGTCATGCTCAACAATTCGTTCACCCATCCGCGTGTTTCGCGTCGCGTTGCCCTGCAAGCGGGAAGTATTGGGTTACTGGGGTTGGGGTCGAACCATGTGGCCGCTCTGCGTGAAGCGGCGGCTGCGCCGGTCGCCTCCACTCCACCCCGGTCGGTGATTTACATCTTTCTCTCCGGCGGATTGGCTCAGCACGACAGCTTCGATTTGAAGCCACTCGCTCCCGACAATGTGCGTGGCGAGTTCCATTCGATCGCGACCACAACGCCGGGCCTCAATATCTGCGAGCATCTGCCGCTGCTGGCTCAACGCAGTCAACATTGGTCGTTGGTTCGTTCTCTGACGCATTCGACGAACGATCATTCGCTCGGCCATCACATCATGTTGACGGGACGAGCCGAAGTTCCGCCCGCCTTCAATCCGTCGGTGCCGCGTCCGCAAGATTGGCCTTCGATCGCGGCCGTGGCAGGAGGAGTCACAACGCCGCGCAACAATCTGCCCACCGCAGCGGTCTTGCCCGAGCAGCTCATTCACAACTCGCGCCGTGTCCTTCCCGGCCAGTTTGGCGGGATCATGGGAAGCCATCGCGACCCGTGGTTCATCGAAGCTTCGGCATTCAGTTCGCTCGGTTACGGAGCCTATCCCGAGTACGAATTCGATCATCAAGAGCGACCGAACATGCCACGACGCTCACTGTTCCAAGCGCCGAATCTGTCACTGCCCGAAGGGTTCTCGCGCGGACGGCTGGGGCATCGTCTCGAGCTGTTGGGACAGATCGACCGGCAGCGTGTGGACCTCGAACGAGTTGCCCGCGTTGAGCAGTTTGATCGTTATCGAGAAGGTGCCATTTCGTTGCTCACGGATGGGCGCGTGCGTGAGGCCATTGATGTCGCGACGGCTCCCGATGAAGTTCAAACTCGCTACGGCAAGAACTCGTTTGGCTGGTCCCTCCTGATGGCGCGCCGGTTGGTGGAGGCGGGCGTCAACATGGTCCAAGTGAATCTCGGCAACAACGAAACGTGGGACACGCACGGTGAAGCGTTCCCACATCTGAAGGATCTGCTGTTCCCGCCGACCGACCGAGCCTTGTCCGCGCTGCTCGATGACCTCCACGACAGCGGGCTGCTCGATTCCACGCTGATCGTGATGGCGGGTGAGTTCGGAAGGACTCCAAAAATTTCGCATCTGCCTCAGCACTACAAGCAGCCCGGTCGAGACCACTGGGGCGCGGTGCAGACCGTTTGGTTGGCTGGTGGTGGCGTGCAAGGTGGCCGCGTCATCGGTTCGTCCGACAAGCTCGGTGCCTTTCCCGCCACCGAACCGCAAACTCCCGAGAACTTCGCCGCGACCATCTACTCGTCGCTCGGTCTCCCCGAAACCGTCACATGGCAGGACGATCTCGGTCGCCCGCACCACGTCTATCACGGCGAGCCGATTCGCGGCCTGAACTGATCACTGGGCGTTGTGATCTGGGTCATCAAGAACTTGTTTCATGAGCCAAACTGGCTGCTTGAACTTTCACCACGGTTTCTCTAACGTCGCGGCCCCGACTAACCGAATTTACCGGCAAAGTCTGATCCCTTTGACAACTTGAATGAGGACTGTGATGGCTGATTTGATCGTTCCCCACGGCGGACTCTCCGAACCCGTCTGTCGTACTGTGTCTGCTGGCGACATTGCGGCCTTCAATACAGAGGCTGCTGGCCTCGCGAAGGTGCCGGTTTCCGCTGCCGACTTGTCCACCGTCTATCGCCTCGGCGATGGAACGCTTAGCCCGCTGACCGGGCCAATGACGAGCGCTGTCTACCACAAGGTGCTGGACGAGTGCTGTGTCGAATCGAACGGCAAGAAGTACGCGTGGACGATTCCGCTGGCGTTCCCCGTCACTGGCGAAATGGCCAAGACGCTGAAGGCCAGTCAGAAGGTGGCTCTCACTAATCCCGCAGGAGAAGTCGTCGCGATACTCGATGTCAGCGATGTCTACGCGTGGCCGAAGCTCAAGTATTTGAAGAGCGTCTATCTCTCGGATCGTGTCGATCATCCGGGTGCCAATATGGT
>JAYTXB010000524.1:0-2624 GCA_043743205.1 Schlesneria sp. | reverse complement strand
GTCCTCGCAGAAGAACGTCAGTTTGCGATCGGGCGTCCGACAGAAAACCATCCGCCCGGTGGCACCGCCGATATCGACCTGACAGTCGCGATAGTGCATTCCAAATCGCTGTCCGGTCGAGGTGACCGCCACTAGGCCACTGACGCTCAACTCGATGGTCGCACTCGCGCGGCCCCCTTCGATCTCCTCGCTGAAGACGCCCCCTTCAAACTCGGATGGTCCGTACATTTCAATCTCCCGCCGGGTCAATCCTGGTTCTCGCCAAGCGACATCACTCGCATCGCGTTGCTGCGAGCGTATGCTACGCTCCCGTCGCTCACTCTTCACGTCTGCCCGTTGCTCAGGAGCGGAGCCGAATTAACATCCTGACTTGGAAAGTTACTGCGATCCCGTTCCTCATCAAAAGGTCTCCCTTATGCTTGCCCGCATCCTCGAACCCGAAGTGATGGACACGGCCTCCGAGGCAAGCGACTACAACAGCATGGACCACAGCACGGTGAACCGTAACTTCGTGGATGACCTGCTGGCGGCAGCCGCTGCGAGTTCGCAGCCGACAGCCAAACCGTGGTTGATCTTCGACGCGGGGACCGGCACGGCGCTGATTCCGTTGGAACTGATGAGCCGCTCCATCACCGCGACCATCACGGCGAGCGACCTAGCCGAACAGATGTTGATTGTCGCGCGAGCCAACGTGCGGGCGGCGGGATTGGCAGACTCGATCCGGCTGATCCTCAGTGACTGCAAGCAACTCCCCGACGGCAACGACACGTATGACCTCGTCATGTCCAACAGCATCGTGCATCACATTCCAGAACCGTTGGCAATCCTGAAGGAATTGTGGCGAGTCCTCAAACCAGGTGGCCTGCTCTTTGTGCGCGACCTGATGCGTCCGGTTGACCTCCTCACGCTCGACAGCTTGGTCCAAACTTACGCGGGCGACGCGAACGCGCACCAACAGCAGATGTTTCGCGACTCACTGCACGCCGCGATAACGGTGAGTGAAGCGCGTGACCTCTTGGCCGCGATCGGCATTCGCCCCGATGCCGTTCGCGCCACAAGCGATCGCCACTGGACAATCGAGACACAGAAGTGAGCTTCGGATTAGAGCATCAATCACTGGCGTAGCTGAAGTCGTAAGACTTCGGTCCGAACTCTCACGAGTTCGGCTACCTCAGCCACTCATTGATGCGTCAGCCCCTAGCAGCCTGTAGAAACGGGCCGTGGCATCGGCTTCCCGCCATTCGTGTTGATCATTGTGGCCAATCAGCCGCAGGGCGCTAGCCCCGGTTTGTTTTCGCTTAACCAGGGCTAGCGCCCTGCGGCTGATGAATGCGTTCCAACACGAATGGCGGAGAGCCGAAATTAGCCAACGTGGTCGCCACTCTCACTTCGTGACGGTTACGTTTTGTGCTCTGCGAGCCACGCTTGGAACACGAGGACATCCCACAGCAGGTAGTGCCAGTCGGCGCGACCGCTGAGGTGTTCGGACCACTTCTGGCGGATCGGTCGCGGGTTGAGATAGCCCTCGCGTTTGAGGCGGCCTTCATCGAGCAGGTCTTCGGCCCAGTCGCGCAGCGAACCGCGCAGCCACGAGTCGATTGGGACGCCGAAGCCGATCTTGGGTCGCTCGAACAACTCCGTCGGCACGTAGCGCGACAGGACCGAGCGCAGGATCCGTTTCCCTTTTCCATCGGCGACTTTGAACTCGTGCGGCAGCGTCCACGCGAACTCGACCACGCGGTGATCGAGCAATGGCGTGCGGGCTTCGAGCGAGACGGCCATGCTGGTCTGATCGACCTTCGTCAGGATGTCGTCAGGCAGGTAACGCCACGTGTCGTACCACTGCCAGCAAGCTTGGAATTCGGCGGCAGTTCGCGATGACGCGGCGGGCCACAGGCATTGCGGGATTGTCTGCTCATCATGGAACTCACCACCGATCACGAGTTGATCGGCCGCTCGCCAGTGAGACATGTTGCGGAGATAGCGTTCATCGGGACCGGACTCACGCAGCACATCGGCGGCGCGACGGAAGTTTGTCGCCACGCGTCCGAGCGGCAGTTGACTGGCCGTGCGACACATCGCGCCGAGCGGACCTCGAACGGCCACTGGGAGCGAACGAAGCAGCGCGGCGAGGCGACTCGCCCCCGATTGCTGAGTCGCCGTCGTGGCGTCGGTCAGGCCGAGTCGCGCCAACCCGCGAACCTGCTGTCCGGGGAAGGTTTCGAAGTATCGACGGTATCCACAAAAGAGTTCGTCGCCGCCGTCTCCCGACAACGCGACCGTGACGTGGTGCCTCGCGAGCTGACTGACGAGGAACGTCGGAATCTGTGACGAGTCGGCGAACGGTTCGTCAAAAAGCGTCGGCAGGAGTGGGATCACGTCGCGCGCCTGTTTCGCCGTGACGTACAGCTCGGTGTGATCCGTCTTGAGATGAGCGGCGACGCGCGCGGCAAACGGGGCTTCGTTGTACGACTCTTCCTCGAAGCCGATCGTGAAGGTCTTCACCGGTCGCGACGATTGCTTCTGCATCAGCGCGACGACCAGCGACGAGTCGATGCCGCCCGATAGGAACGCACCGAGTGGGACATCAGCCACCATGCGACGACCGACGGCGTCGGTCAGCA
>JAYTXB010000523.1:0-6301 GCA_043743205.1 Schlesneria sp. | reverse complement strand
GCACAGGAGGTTTGACGGATCGGTCTCGCACGCCGTGTGGTCTCGACCAATAATTCCCGTGCCCCTTCAGGGCACACATTTCCGACTTTCCGTATCCCCACAGGGCGGCGCTCACGTTGTTCGCTAGCCCTGGGCTGATCTCCGAGGCCCCGTTGGGGCGAAGACAACTTCAATCCTCGAATAGCGCAACTTCTAAACTCACGCTGCGGGATACTTTTTCAAAGAGCTGCTCGATGTTTGCGGTCGCCGCCCGTTGTACCAACGAAAAAGCGGCGTCGGCAGTGGGGGAGACTGCCGACGCCGCTGGAGTCTCACGAGTGGAGACTGAGGTTGGTAGGAAGGGCGATGAACGGGGCGATCCTCGCGAAGAGGCCATTGAGTCGAGAACCGACCTCGCCCAACGTCATCTCAAGCTTCCGAAGTCTCCGCAGACTTCGGAAGTTTTGAGTCGTGTGAGGATGTCGATAGGACGTTTGGGGTGGTGTTCTAAAATTCGAGGTCCACGATGCGGCCCATGATGAGTCGGACGAAGCGGACCTGTTGCTGCTTCGCTCCCTCCGGACCCCATTCGGACTTTACTTCAATGATGTGAGGAATGCCGGGCCAGAGCGGGTCGGACTCAAGTCGCCAGACTTTATCAAGCCGCTTCACCTTCATTCCCTTGGCGGTGACTTCGTAGTTCTCGGAGAGATAGACATCGACCATGCCGACACGTGGATGCTTCTCATCATCAATGAGACGCGATCGTCGCTTGTAGGTCTGGCCGAGAGTTCCCGGTGGCGGAGCCATTCCGTAGCCGTCGCTCCCTGCAAATGGGACGCTCATCAAGCTGGGGTTCGAGCCGGGAAACGGTTGCCCCGTGAAGGGTTGGCCACTGAGTGGTTGACCGGGCAACGGTTGGCCCGATCTGTCCATCATCGGCAGTGATGCACCGCCGGGATGGTCACCTAAGAACTCTTTCTTGGGTGCTGGTGGGGCTTGAAAATCGGCTCCGAGTGGTCCGCGATACATCGCACCGCCACCGTTACTCGACGGCGCTCTCGGCGGGATAGTCGGGTTGTCGGGAACGGGATGAGGCGGCAGGGACGAGCCACCCATCGCGGGCTGTCCGGGCACGGGTGCGCTCGGCAAAGGAGTCGGAGACAACGGGGCAGGCGATGGGATCGCGTTGGGATCCAACTGGCGTGTCTTGGCGTTGGCCGATCGAATCGGGACTCGTACCGAATCGGCGGCAACCCAGCGGACATCGACCGCTGTGGCGAGAGCCAATCCTGCCAGCAAGGTGAGGGAAACAGGCGGACGATTCATGAAGACAACTCCAAGTTCTCGGTGCGGTCAGTGGCTGAACGCGGACGTTGATGGCGGTCCCTTCCGCAGGACGAGACAGCACTCGGGGGGCCTGTACAGAGAGGGAAGACAAGCGGGGTCATCCAGCTCGACTTACGAGGCAACTCTACAACCCGAGTGTGACGACGCAGACCGGGGGCACGCCAGATCGCGATTTTGACACAATGACCCACGCGATGATGCTTCGACTGCGGACAGGGCAAACCTTGTCAATTGGTCGGGTACGCACCTTGCGCGGCTAGTTGTGAGACCGTTGAATCGTTTAACCACAGGGGCCACGCCCCGCGAGTTGATCGAAGAAGCAGGCTCGAACCTCAAGCACGCGCGGGGCGTGGCCCCTGCGGTTAAACGATTCAACTTAGGCCGTTCGAGAGATCAACAATGCGGTGATCACTCGTGACGCAGTGCTTCGATCGGGTCCATGCGCGCGGCCGAGCGGGCCGGGTAGATGCCGAAGATGATACCGATCCCGACAGAGATCCCGAACGCGACGGGCAGGCTCCACCACGCGATTTGCGGCTCCATTTCGGTGAACATCTTGCCCATCTGCGAGACCTCGGAGGCTCCATCGAGAATGAAGTTCTGCACGATCCCCTTGATCCCAAGGAATGCCAACGGCGTGGCGAGTCCCAACAGGATGCCAATGATTCCTCCTGAACCCGCCAGCACGATCGTCTCGGTCAGGAACTGCTCGATGATGTCGCGTTGTCTCGCACCGAGAGCGCGACGGATGCCAATCTCGCGCGTGCGCTCGGTCACTGTAGCGAGCATGATATTCATGATGCCGATGCCTCCGACCAGCAGGCTGATCGCTGCGATGGAACCGAGCACGATGTTGAAGATTTGTCGAATCTGATCGGCTTGACGCAGCAGTTCGAGCGGAACGATCACGTCGTAATCGAGCTTCGTCCCGTGCGTCTTGCGGAGCGATTCACGCACGACTTCGGACGTGGGGACGACATCGTTCCGATCCTTCACCTTGAGCGTGATCTGGTTGAGCTGCACTTCCTCGGACATGAACGTGCCGCTGAGTCGTGTGAAGACGACATCGCCGATGCGAACGCGGAAAGTGCTGAGTGGGATGTAGATGTCCTTGTTAAAGTCTTGTCCCGAGAGACTGCCACCGATTGCCGCCGACGCCGTGCGCGAACGCATCACGCCGACAACTTTGTAGCGGTGCGTCCGGATTTGAATCGTCTGGCCAATCGGGTCTTCAAACGGGAACAGGGTTGAGGCGGTCTCCGCGCCGAGGACCGCGATATTGGCCATCTCAGTTTCGTCATCGTCTGTCAGGAACCGCCCGCGCAACACGGGAAGATGGTTCATCTCGGAGTACTCGGTCGTCGAGCCCACGAGTCTCACGTTGAGGATGCGTTGCAAGTACCGAGCCTCGCTGACGATCTCACGCATCCGCACGGCACCGGTGATTGTCGGAATGGTCTTGGTCATCAGGTCGTAGTCGGCTCGGAGCAGTCCGTACTGCGGGACCGAGAATCCGCGGGAGCCACCTCGACTGCCTCCGCCCGAAGACGACTGCGAATCGGCGGGAGGTTTGACCGTCACCACGATGATGTTGGTCGCACCGAGGGCCAGAACTTGTTGTTGCGCTTGAGCACTCGCCCCTTCACCGATCGCGAGCATCGCGATCACCGAGAAGACTCCAAACACAATGCCGAGCATCGTGAGACCCGACCGCAGCTTGTGCAGCAGCAGACTCTTCAGGGCCAGACGAACGGCGCGCAGTGTGTTGGCGAAAGGCATGGTGGGAACTCGGGACGAAGGCAGGTGGGCAGTGGGCTTAGAACATCAGCCGGAACGCGCTAGCGTCCGGTTTGCGGGCGATTCCGGAACCGGACGCTAGTGCGTTCCGGCTGATGACTGGTTCGTGATTAAAGCAAGTTGCGGTGAGTGGTAGGTGAGGTGAGAGGCGGACTATTTGGAGTCGGGGTCTGTGGTGAACATCCCTTCGCTGGCGATGACTCCGTCCTTCATCACGATCTGGTGGCGGGCACGTCGCGCGACGCTCGTTTCGTGCGTGACCATGATGATTGTGCGGCCCTCGCGATTGAGACCGGTCAACAACTCCATGATTTCCTTCTCGGTGGCGGAGTCCAAATTTCCAGTTGGCTCATCGGCGAGAATGATCTCGGGATCGTTGATGAGCGCTCGGGCGATCGCCACGCGTTGCTGCTGTCCCCCCGACAACTGGAATGGGCGATGGTCGAGGCGATCGCTGAGTCCCACTTTGGCCGCGAGATCGATGCAGCGGTTCATCTCGGCCGAGCCAATCGTGCGATGCCCGCTGCGGTAGTGGAGCGGCACCTGAATGTTTTCGAGAACCGTGTACTGCGCGATCAAATTGTACGACTGAAAAATGAACCCGATGAGCCGGTTCCGAATTTCGGACAACTCGTCGTCGCTGAGCTGCCCGACATCGTAGCCCGACAGCACGTAGCGCCCCGAGGTCGGACGGTCGAGCGCCCCCAGCAAGTTCAGCAACGTACTCTTGCCACTTCCCGACTGCCCCATGATGGCGACAAAATCTCCCGTCGGAAAATCGGCCGAGACGCCACGCAGCGCTTTCACCACGTGTTCACCCAAGTGATAGAACTTTGTCAGGTCAATGAGTCGCGCGGCGTAGGTCGTGGACATGTGAAAGTAACCCGAAGCGTGAACAAGGGAGCGGCAGCAGAACGTGGTGAAAGTGAGCAGAGAGGGGTGAGACTGTGACTTGCAGGATGGGCACTCTTGCCCGTCCGGATTTCACGAGAACGCCCTGAGAACCCAAGGCCGGACGGGCAAGAGTGCCCATCCTACAAGCGGAGTGTTGGCACACCGGATCAGGTCATCCCTGCCTCGGGAACTCTCGCAAACTACTGACCGCCCGCATCTCCCGCGGGAGGTCGCTGACCACCGCCGCCTCTGGGAAACTTCGCGATTGCGGCGGTCCATTCTTCTTGCGTGACATCTCCGTCGCCATTCGTGTCGAACGTGTCGAAGCGCGACTGCATCCGTTCGTCTGCTTCGTCCTTCGTCACTTTGCCATCGTTGTTTTTGTCGAGGCTCTTGAACCGCGCGACGGGATCAACATTCGGGCGCCCCCCCTCGGAAGGCGCTCCGGCTGGACGCCCTTCCCCCGCTGGCCGTCCCCCGGCGGGGCCACTCCCCGGCTTACCCGCTTCGGAATCGGGGCGGCCTCCCGCAGAACTGGCTGCGGGGGGCTTGTCCTTCATGCGGTCAGCCGCCTTCTGCGCGTTCTCCTCGCTGACCTTGGACTGTTTCGTCGATTGCTCGGCCTCCAGCACGTCGATCTCCTTTTTGAAATGGGATCGCGGATTCATGACGACCTGCTGACCATCTTCTAATCCAATGGTCACCTCGATCATGCGTTCGTTGGACTGACCAATCGTGATCGACTTCCGATCGACACTGTTGCCGTTCGCCGAAACCACAAACGCGAACTGGTCGGCTCCCACGGTGACGACCGACTGCACGGGAACTTGCAGAACATCGTCGCGACGCTCGACAAGGATTTCGATCGTGGCAGTCAGGCCTGGACGGAGCTTGTTGACCTTCTCCGGGTCATCCAGAATTTTGATGACCGCTTCGTACTCTTTGATGTCGCGGCTGAACGAGCTGGTTGAACTGGGGACTGACGCGACGGCATCGACCTCGCCGTAGAAGACTTCGTCGGCATAAGCATCGACCTTGATCTTGGCAGGGAGGCCCGTGTGGACCATCGAAATGCGTGACTCGTGGATGCGGGCGTTGACCTTCATCGAGTCGAGGTCGGGCAGGTTGATAATCGGCTGTCGCTCGCGCACCGTGCCGCCGACTTCGATCAGCACTTGATCGCTGGACCGTCCGTCGCGAGTGTTTGCATAAACGACCTGACCGTCTTGAGTCGCCTTGATCTTGCAGGCCGCGATTTGGGCCTTGAGTCGATCGAGCTTCTTCGCTTCCACGTTGAAGGTCAGCTCCCGCGACTTGTGCTCGGCCTCGAATTGAGACAGCGCGGCGAGGCCTTTCCGTCGGACTCGCTCAATCTCACGCCCGGACTCCGTGACGCCCGCACGCAGCTCGGCCAGCGTCCGCTTCTGCGTGAACTTTTCCAGAACATCGAGCTTCGTCTGGGCGGAGGCCCGCTTGAAACCGGCGTCCTTTAGGTTGAGTTCCTCCGCCTCGAGGTCGTTCTGATTCTTGTAGCCCTTCTGCACGAGTCGCCGGATGAAGCCGCAGCTTTCCTGCGACCGGGTGAGATTCGCTTCGGCTGTCGAAAGCTCCGCTTTGATGTCGGCAATTTGCTGGAGGTACTCCCCCTGCTCGAACTTCTCCAAGTCGAGTTTCGCCAGTTCTAGTTTGAGCTGTACGGCGGCGGCATCGGACTCGTTCTGCGTCTTTTGGATGCCGAGGTCTTCGTCCGCCTGTTGCAACAGAGCCTTGGCCTTCACAACCAAGATTTCTTGCTGCGTCTCCTTGTCGATCAGGGTCGAGGCATCGAGTTCGCAAACAATGTCTCCCTCTTCGACCTGTGTTCCTTCAGGGACGATGCTGATGATCGTCGTCGTTCCCTCGACCTTACTCGTCAGCGAGGCGTTCCGCATGCTGTCGAGCGTCCCCTTCTCCGTCACCGTGATCTGGAAGGCTGACTTCTTGGCGGTCTCTAAAACCAGCCCGTCAGTCGCGGAGTGTTGCGGCACCCACTGCGCTTGGATCGCGGGCCAATAGGCGATCCCACCACCCAGGCAAACGAGCAGGATGATCAGTGCGATGATCCGCCCTTTCCACGGGCTGCGTTTCTGCACGAGCGCGCGACCCGGCGACGAGGCGGACGCTTCCGGCCAATCCGTCTCGTTCGAGCGGGAGGAAGGCGGCTGGTTCTGGGAGAGGTTCTGGTTCGGCGGGTTGGTCATGGGCAGGCTCACTCATCGGGTGGGAGGCCGAAGCACCTGAG